>JAYQWI020000255.1:0-5329 GCA_035871815.2 Candidatus Parabeggiatoa communis | reverse complement strand
CAGGAAAGGTGTGAAAGCGAGTTAAGATGCGTTCCTCAATGCTAAGCTCAGGGCCGATATGCGACTGAATCCCGGGTTCAACCCGCAAAATAATTTTGGTATCTAAGGGTAACAGGATTTGAGGCGACACTATCCAAACAGAGGAACTGTGTGATGATAGCGGTTCTTCGCCTTCCTCACTAGGCGGTAATTCAACCCTCACAGCCACACGCTCTTTATTGGGTTTTTGCAAATACAAATGTTTTGCGACTGAGTCAGGCGTAACCGGTTGATTGAAAGTCACCCCTATTTTGGGCATACCGGGTGCTTGCCAAGTTTGAAATGAGGTATAACTGACCGTTGGCCGTTCAGTAATAAACGTATCGTGAAAGGGGGCATTCAGCGTCTGTTCGGATTCTGTCATAATGCCTGGTGCAACCTGCACTTCGTAGCGCATCGCAGGCTTTAAAGCGTTTTCGTCGCCCAACTGACAAGCTAAGCTAGAGGTATTGAGCCAGCGCCATTGGCACTGTAGCGTCGGCGTGATAGTAATGGGTATTTCTGCCGTATCGCGTTCCATCCTGCCTAAAGGCACAACGGGCTGGTTAAATGTAATAACAATTTGCCGCCCAGTGGGCACATCGACACCAGTGGGTGTCATTCTCAGGATTTCCAAAGAATCAAAGGTAGCAAATGAAGGCTGCGCTAAAAAAAAGCCTGTGAGCGAGCCTATCAGTAACATCAATAGACGTATTTTAGTCATATTTTTGTTCTCATGGTTGAACAGTTGAAATGATGACCCAATAGAATTGTGAATTGTGTTCGAGGCAAAATTTTTTCACGCAAAAATTTTGCCTCGAATTGTGATACTTCGTTCTGAAGTAAATTTAGTGAAGAAGTCATTGTGATACTTAGTGAAGAAATAAACTTAGTCAAGAAGTAAACTTAGTGAAAAAGTCTATTGTGAATTGTCAATTTTTAATTTATTGTGTTTTCTATATCGGGAGAAGTCTTTTAATTCAGTTGTGATTGGAACACACTCGACATATTTTTAATTCAGGTCAATTATTCAGATTGCAAAACGTCAATCAATTAAAGAGACGAATCTATAGTTTAAAAGAAAATGAGATGAGATGATATGAAAAATTGGATCGTTCTCTTCTCAGAAACTTTGAAACGCCTGAGTTCAGGCGTTTTTTGGGCAGAAGTCGTCAATTAGTCCCTATTGCTTATTATGCACTTTTTTGATGACAAAATTAAACAAAAAACTGAAATTAACGACAAAACATAAGGACTAATAAAACCTGATGAGCGTTTTGCAATGTTCCCGTGTCAATGAGCTTCTTTTCATGATAAGTGCTAATCAAATACAGACGCAAAAGTTTTTGGGTTGGGTATTTATTATTAAGAGTTGTTGCGAAATAACTTAAGTATTTGAAATTAAATGACATCATACACAGCCGTTAAAAACTAAGTTATTGATTTTTAAATCAAATTATATCATTTTTTATTTTGCAACAAGTCTATTTAATAAAACGTCATGCCACAAAATTTAGATCAAGGTGCTTATGCACTGTCATAAGTTAAGCTATGATGAACCAAAATTGATAATGGGTAATAGGTAATGAGTAATGGACACAAAAATAGGCGATAAATCGCCTACTACAAATCATTTAAAATAGGCGAAAAAATAGGCGATAAATCGCCTACTGCGAACCTTAAATCCCAATATTCAATTTTCAATAACCCATTATGATAACGAACTAATCATCTTCATAAGAAAATGATGATTGAATTTGAGGATGAGTAAAACCACGATTTTGTAAAAAACGGACTTGCTTGGCAAACTCACGTTGGCTTTGCGGTATGCCATAACCAAAGTGTTTTTCCCTTGCAAGACGAGCGTGTGTCATCCAATCAATGTTATTGGTATCTAACAAGTCTTTTACCCATTCCCCGCCAATACCACGCTTTTGTAATTCTTGCTGAATACGCAAAGGTCCGTAGCCTTTATTAGTTTGGGTACGAACAAAACTCTCGACAAAACGCTCATCACTTAGCAACTTATCCTCCCGCAATTGAATTAATACGCAATCAATGACGCTTTGTTCAAATCCTTTGCGTTTCAATTTAGTGCGTAATTCTTCGCTGGCGTGTTCTCGTCTCGTTAAATATTCTACTGCGCTACAACGTGCTTGCGTGAGTGAATATGGGTCAGTCATAACAGTTCTTTATATATCGCGTTATCCATTATTTCTTGGTGTTTTTGGTAGAACTTTTTTCTGCAGGCGCTTCCTGTGTAGAAGCTTTTTGAGGCAGCAATTTATCGCGGATTTGCTGCTCAATTATTTTTGCGGTTTCTGGATTTTCTTTCAAGTGAACACGGACATTCTCTTTGCCCTGGCCAATCTTGTTGCCATTATAGCTATACCACGCGCCGGCTTTTTCGATAATATCGTTTTTTGTCCCTAAATCAATCAATTCACTTTCTCTGGAAATGCCTTCGCCGTAGATAATATCAAATACCGCTTCTTTAAACGGCGGGGCCACTTTGTTTTTAACCACCTTGACACGAGTTTCATTACCGATGACTTCATCTGCCCGCTTAACAGAACCTATTCGGCGTATATCAAGGCGCACAGTGGCGTAAAACTTGAGGGCATTTCCCCCTGTCGTCGTTTCCGGCGAGCCAAACATGACTCCGATTTTCATCCGAATTTGGTTAATGAAAACAACCAAGGTTCCGGTGCGGTTAATATTTGCGGTGAGTTTACGCAGGGCCTGTGACATTAAACGAGCTTGCAGCCCCATGTGTGAATCACCCATATCGCCTTCAATTTCCGCTTTCGGTGTCAAGGCTGCCACCGAGTCAATGACCACTAAATCAAATGTTCCAGAACGCACCAAAGTATCTGTGATTTCTAAGGCTTCTTCACCGTTATTAGGTTGCGATAAGTATAATTCGGCAACATTCACGCCTATTTTTTCGGCATAACGACTGTCCAGTGCGTGTTCAGCATCTACAAATGCCGCTAATCCGCCTTTTTTCTGAATTTCAGCGGCGATTTGCAGGGTAAGCGTCGTTTTACCGGAAGCTTCAGGGCCATAGATTTCAACCACACGCCCCATAGGTAAACCACCAACACCTAGAACCAAATCTAAGCCCAGAGAACCGGTAGAAACGGTTTCAACTTCTTGTGTTGCACCAACATCACCTAAACGCATGACCGCACCTTTACCAAACTGTTTTTCGATTTGTTTGAGTGTCGTTGTCAAAGCCTGTTTTTTATTCTCATCCATCTTTTGTAACTCTCTAGTAATAATTATTTAGGTTGAATATTATCTCATAAAATGTTATTTTATGCAAAAATTTTGTTTTGTAATTATTAATTATCAATTATCAATTATCAATTATTATTGTAGTCCAAAGCTTTCGCTTTGGAAATCAAATAAATGGATAAAAAGTGTTATGAAAAGAAGGATTAAAAAAAGGCCTAAACGAGTCATCCTCATGTTGAGTCAGCGAAGCTAAATCAGTTATCAGTTATCAGTTATCAGTTATCAGTTATCAGTTATTAAGTTATTAGCTAATATTTATACGTCAAGCGAAAGTTGCCCTGTGCCTTACCGAGTATGAAAAACAATTTTCGCGGCAATATTGAGGCTCAAAAAACTTTTGCCGCAAGATTAAAACGGCGGGCGCGTTTTTTGAGCGGTGCGATTACAAGTTCATTATAGCGAGCCTGTTTTGCACTTTTTTGATGCACTGTTGTATCCGCACAGCACAAATCGCGGTGTAGCGAGCTTGAAAAATATAATCGTATAAAATCTGGGTTTGGAGTACAAATATCGTTTTAAATTATGTAAAATAATACAATATGACAAATTTCAAAATAAATTGTCATTTTAAAGCGTTAAAGGTTTATGAACAATATTGTTTTGAGTTCTTCATATTGGTATTATCAATAATAGGAGGTCTGAATGCAAAAACAGCTCAAGAAAAAGCTGACTCCTTTACCCATGGCCTTTTCAAATTCAGACAGACTTTGATAGAAGTGGTTTTGATTTCGTAGCAAAGTTGAGAGCCACAAACTTTTGCGTATAAATGAATGGTGGGCAAGAACAAAACCCACCCTACAATTGATAATTGAATAATGAAATTACTGACTGTTTTAGCTTGGCGTAATCTCTGGCGCTATCCGCGCCGTACTATCATTATCCTGCTTGCTATCGCAATAGGGGTTTGGTCAATGTTGAGTCTTGCTGCCTTTATGCGTGGCATGATGGAACAGTATGTTAATAATGCTATTGGTAACCTTGTGGCGCATATTCAAATTCATGCTCCCAGTTATCGTGATGATCCGGTCATAGAACACAGTATGCTTCCCCCTACAGAGCCATTATTAAAGGTTTTAAATGAGATTGATATCAAAGGTTGGACGGCGCGAGTGCGCGTGCCAGCGGTAGTCAGTAGTGAGCGCGAATCTATGGGGGTGACTTTGGTTGGCATTGATCCGGTTCAAGAGCAAGGCTTGTCTTTTATTGCTGATGCTGTTACAAAAGGACGTTATCTGGAAAGTCTTGATGATAAAGGGATTATTCTAGGCAATAAACTTGTTGAGCGTTTAGAAACTCGTCTGGGTAAGCGCGTGGTGTTGATGAGTCAAAACGAAAGTCATGAGATTGCAGAACGAGGTTTTCGTATCGTCGGTATTTTTGATGCGAAAATGGAAGAAACGGAAACACAATTTGTCTTCGTCAGCCGTCAGCGTCTCCAAAAAATGCTAGGCATGCACGATAAAATTTCTGAATTAGCTGTACTTGGCGATGATCGTGATAACTTGGACACCGTTGTGCAAAAGTTGCGAGCGGCCGCACCTGAACAAGATGTACAAGATTGGCAAACACTGAATCCCTTAGTCATGCTAATTGTCACTGTTTTTGAAGGATTTTTATTAATCTGGTATCTCGTCGTCTTTATTGCCGTCGCTTTTGGTTTAGTCAATACCTTGTTAATGGCTATTTTTGAACGTACCCGCGAAATGGGTTTATTTCAAGCATTGGGTATGAAACCGCGCTGGATAGTCGGCCAAGTTTTGTTTGAGTCTTTATTTTTGTTGAGCATGGGTTTAATTATCGGCAATTTAATGAGCTTCGCGACACTGCTTTTAACCGCAGAAGGTTTAGATTTTTCTAGTTATGCAGCAGGTTACGAAATGGCCGGTTTAAGCAGCTTGATTTATCCCGTATTAAGTCTTTCCGATGTTGTGATTTCTAATCTACTGATTATTGGTTTAGGGCTAGTGGCCAGTTTTTATCCCGCTTGGCGAGCATCGCGCTATGTGCCAGT
>JAYQWI020000254.1:0-3814 GCA_035871815.2 Candidatus Parabeggiatoa communis | reverse complement strand
CCAAAGCACCACCAGCGGCCCCGATATTGACTCACCTTCTCATTTCACCCGTTATGATCAAGAAGGCCGTTTTATCATTCAAAGCCAAAATGCCTTGGGACACAGTGAAACCAAGCGTTATCAAATGGGCCGCTTAGTCGCATTGACCGGCCCAAATAAGCTCACAACGACTTGGTTCTATGATAGTTTTGGGCGCAAAATGCTGGAAAAACGCGCCGATGACACAGAAACTCAGGTAGCCTATCTCCTGTGTGAGGACAGCTGTCCTGACAGTGCCGTGTATTATGTCAAAACCACCACGTCAGGTGCCGCACCAACGCAGCTTTATTATGATTATTTAGATCGCGCCGTTCGGCGCACTACCCTGGGTTTTGATAATCGCCCTATCCACGTTGATACGCAATACGACGAACGGGGACACATTAAGCAAGTTTCCGAGCCTTATTTTGAAAATGAAACACCAGTCTGGACGGTTAATGAATACGATATCCTGGGGCGCGTGATTAAACAAACTGCTGCCGATAACAGTGTCACGACAAGCCGTTATCAAGGTTTCACAACCGTCGTCACGAATCCGTTAGGGAACACGCAGACACGCACCGTCTAAAGTCGCCAGCAAATGATTGAAAGTCTAGATCATCACAATCATGCCCTCACTTATATTTATAATGGGTTTGGCAAATTGCTGGAATTACGTGATCCGATGGGCAATGTCACGGAAATCGCTTATGATCAGCGGGGCCACAAAATTAAGATGCTCGATCCCGATACCGGTACCAGCCGATATCAGTATAACGCGCTCGGTGAATTAGTCGCGGAAACAGATGCCAAAGGGCAAACTATCCAAATGCGTTATGATCAACTCGGCCGCCTGATTTGGCGACAAGAACCAGAAGGCATCAGCACTTGGACGTATGACACCCGGCCCAAAGGCATCGGCAAACTGGCCCAACTGACCGGCCCGAAAGGCTATCAGGAACTCTACACTTATGGGCATTTTGGGCGATTAACCGAAACCCTGACAACGATTGCGGGACAACACTATCCCATTTCCAAAACCTATGATCAATATGGCCGAGTAGATAGCCTCACCTATCCCACCGGATTTGCCGTTAGACATGTCTATGATAATGCCAAGGGATATCTGCTCGAAGTACAACGAGCCAGTGATCATCAGGTTTATTGGCGCGCCCAGCAACGCAATGCGCGAGGCCAGCTAGAACAAGTCTCGTTAGGCAATGGATTGGTAACGCAAAGCGTCTATGACAAACTGACCGGCCAGATTCAACAAATTCAAACACCTGGCATCCAAAATTTGCAGTTTAGCTTTGATATCCTCGGTAATTTAACGCAACGCCGCAAAGATAACTTAGTTGAAAACTTCCGCTATGACGCACTGAATCGTCTGATCCAAACCTCAGTAGAAGGCGGGCAAAGTACGCACATAGGTTATGATGCCTTAGGGAATATCACCTACAAATCGGATGTTGGCAACTACAGTTATGGCAGCCGCCCTCATGCGGTAACCGCAGTGACTGGGCTAATCGACCAAGCCTACCGCTACGATGCCAATGGAAATCGCATCAGCAGTACAACCGGTACAGTAGCGTATACTTCCTTTAACAAACCGCACACGATCACCGAAGGCCACACCACACTGCAATTCTTGTATGGCCCCAACTATAGCCGCTATCAACAAACGGTGATAAAAGACAGTGTCACCGAAAGCGTCAAAACCTATATCGGCGGCCTCTATGAGCAAGAAATCAGCGACACACTGACCAAGGATATCCATTACATTTTCGCCGCTGGTGACAGTATTGCCATTGAAACGCAAAGCAGTGACAGCAACAACAGCACACGCTATCTGCACAAAGATCATTTAGACTCCATTGAAGCGATTACGGATGAACAAGGCGCGTTAGTGGAAAGCTTGAGTTTTGATGCGTGGGGGAAACGCCGTGCCGCGAATTGGAATGCCCTGACCGAAGAACAACTACGCAGCCTGATTCAAAAAGGCTTCCAAACGACTTCAAGAGGCTTTACCGGCCATGAACATCTGGATGAAGTCCAACTCATTCACATGAATGGGCGCGTGTATGATCCCGTCATTGGGCGCTTTCTCACCGCGGATCCGATTGTGCAAGCCCCCGCTAATTTGCAGAACTTGAATCGCTATAGCTATGTGCTGAATAATCCGCTTTCGTTGGTTGATCCGAGTGGGTATTTCATTAAGAAGCTTTTTAAGGGAATTAAAAAATTCTTAAAGAAATTTAAAAAAGAATTTATATTCCTTATAGGAGTCGCAACTGCTGGACTGGCGAGTTGGGCAATTGGTACACTTGCGGGTCAAGTTGGCGCTGTCACAAGCACAATCGTATCTGGGGCAGGTTTTAATTTTGGGACCAGCTTTGCTGGGACATTAGCCTATGGGGGAAATCTTAAAGACGCATTCAGAGCAGGATTCAAAGCTGGATTTATTGGGGGAATCAGTGCTGGCTTAAGTCAATGGGTCAATACTGCTTTTAAAAACAACTTTCTGCCACGAGCAATCGGTCGTAGTGTGGTAAATGGCGCAGCCAATGTGATGTCTGGGGGTAGCTTTAAAGATGGGTTTAGACAAAGCTTTGTAAACGATGCACTCAATGCGGGTTATAAGAAATTGGTTGGAGAACCACCAAGGCCATTAGCTCGTAAAGAGGGGCAAACAGAAGACACTCCTTTGAGATCATCAGAACCACAAGTTGGTTTTAATAATTCTGATATGCCTGTTTTGGGTGCTAAAAGTCCACTAAATAAATGGGTAGCAAGGAATATTCCCCTATTCAATGCTATTGCAATAGCCCACGATAAGATGTTAGATGTACTTGGAGCGAGTCCAAATACAGCAAGCAAATTTTTCCTGAATATTCCGACTATGCCAATAGCTCTAGCAGCGACCCCCGGTGCCTATATGAGTGAAATTTCAGTGACTTATCAGTTTCCAAATAGGGCGAAATAAAGTGTTGCTCGTTCCCAAATTCTGTTTGGGAATGAGTGCCTTGATGTGCTGTCTGATGTGATTCCATATTAACTACAACGGATTTGGGGATTAAACGGATTGGTGCTTTGGTTTAAAATTAGCTTCGTGAACGAAGTTTCGTTTATCGGCCAGTAATTCGTTGTACTATGTAATTCGCTGTACTATTTTAGTCTTGTAGGGTGGGTAAAGCGGAGCGAGCCGCAGGCCAACGAAGTTAAACCCACCGTGGTGGGTTTAGTTAGCTTCTCAGCCCTGCGACTCGTTCCGCGATCCTTCGGCCAGCTTCGCTAAACCCATCAATCGTCTACAGGCGACTGGTAATAAATGACGCACCGCTTCGGCTTGCGAGTAGGTATATAAGTAGTCCTGTAAATCAGTTATCAGTTATCAGTTATGTTAGTGCGTAACGTTATTGTCCAGCTATTTTATGTACTCTCTTTTTGTTTTTACAAAGAAATAAACGCAAAAGACGCAAGAGTACTTTATCAGATTGGTGAGCAAGAATCGAAACCCACCTTACATCAAAAAAAGGGGAGTCCCTAAAATGTCAAAAAAGTTTTTAATTCAAGGTTTTACACTGATTAAAGTGATGCTTGTTGTGGTCATTTTGAGTGTCTAGGCTGCTTTGGTTGTGCCTCGGATTATGGATAATCTTGAAAAAGCACGGCGGTTCTACGTTCCAACTTTAGTTTGCTTTAATTTGATACAACCGCCCCCTAACCCGTTCAATTAATAATTCTTGTGATAAAGTCCAGCCCCATTGTGGTTTAATATCAGGTTTTTTATGCGGCG
>JAYQWI020000253.1:0-2802 GCA_035871815.2 Candidatus Parabeggiatoa communis | reverse complement strand
TTATCCAACCAAAAACCGTGATTGAGCCAGTTGTCGTAATACGCCAACCAGCAAAATATCGGCTAATTGTAAAACAATAATCACAACCAGCGGTGATAAATCCAGCCCTTGCAATGGGGGTATTTTACGGCGTACTGGGCGCAGTATCGGTTCATTCAGATGAAATAAAATGTTACTTAACGGGTTGTAATTATCAGGAGAGGTGATCCAACTCAAAATCACTTGAATAATAATCGCAAAGATAAAAATATAAATCATTAAAGACAATAGGTTAGCCAAAGATAAGAGGAATAGCCCTATGATACTGAGTGGTTGTCCATACAGCCAAACGATCAAGGATAATTCCAGCATCTTGAGTGCCAACATCAAAACAATGGCCGCAAAATCAATATCGCGCCAACCAGGGATAAAGTTATAGAGCAACTGCAAAGGATGATTCGTCAACCTTAATAACAATCTCAGCATGGGATCATTACGAAAACCGACTTGCAACAATTGCAGCAAAAATCGCAGCATGATAAGCAAAATATAAATGCCAAACACCGTATTAATTAGAAAAACCAAAGCGGTGATGAATGGGCTACTTAGCACGTTAGTATTCTCCAAATTGTTTAGCTAAACGGATAGAACGTTGTTGGGCCGCTTGTAAAGCTTGATCAAACAAAGCTTGCAAGCCGCCGGCTTGTAAAGTATTAATGGCCTGTTCAGTTGTTCCCCCCTTAGAAGTCACACGCGCTCGCAAAGTTGCCGCATCTTCTTGACTTTCAAGGGCCATTTTAGCCGCCCCAAAAGCGGTTTGCAGTGTCAACAAGCGGGCCGTTTCCTGTGGTAAACCTAAACCAATACCGGCTTTTTCCAACACTTCCATCATTAAAAAGAAATAGGCGGGCCCACTTCCAGAAAGCGCAGTGACGGCATCCATTTGCGTTTCTTCTTCTAGCCAGATGGTTAAACCCACCGCCCGTAGGATATTTTCCGCTAATTCGCGTTGAAAGTCACTGACAGATTGAGCGGCAAACAGGGCCGACGCGCCGCTGCGTACTAATGCCGGCGTATTTGGCATCACGCGCACAATCGGCAAAGGCTGATTGGCACCCAACCAATGCTTTAATTCGGCTATGCGAATCCCGGCCACGATGCTAATAAACAAAGGCGGCGGTGTTGGCATCGCCGTGGCGATGGCGGCCGCAACCTCTCGTAAGATTTGTGGTTTGACCGCTAACACGACGACATTAGCACCGTCTAATGCAGACAAGTTATCAGTGTAGCATTGTATTGGAAATTGAGCCGCAAGTGGTTGAGGATTAGGATCGGCAACCCGTAATTTTTCAGGTTTAACCCCCGTTTCAAGGAGTCCCCCAATCAGGCTCGTCGCCATATTACCACCGCCAATAAATGTTATGATGCTATTTTTCATAAAAAATTATCCATTTTATATGTAAGACTTCTCCAATAAATTAACCTAAGTTTTTAGCATTTTATCAAATTCTGATGGTAATTTTTAGACAATAAATGTGAATTTGTGTTTTAAGCAAAAGTTTTTACATACAAAAACGCATTTCAAGAATTGTGAATAAAAATGATTAATTTAAATTAAAATCACTATTAAAATACTTAAGCATTTCATTTTTTAGAAACCAATTGATAGATTATTTTTATTGTCAATTGATAATTGATTAATTGATTAACTGATAACTGATAACTGATAACTGATAACTGATAACTGATAACTGATAACTGATTTAGCTTCGCTGACCTTCGGTTCGACGCAAACGTTTTTGCGCGCAAAAACGTTTGCATGGAATTGATAATTGATAATTGAAATATGTTACATTACGATCACTACTACACCATAGGTTTTACCCACACTGTCTGTGAAGATTACGCAACCCAAGGTAACACACCAACGCCCTTTATTGTCTTAAGCGATGGTTGTTCCTCCTCTGATAATACTGATGTTGGGGCACGCCTTCTGACGCTTACCACCAAATCTCTCCTTGAAAAGGCAAACGATTGGCCCTGGGATTATAGCCAATTTGGACACAAATTGATTGACAAAGCTAAGACCGTTATCAAGGAAATGAAATTGCCTTTGAGTGTTCTACATGCCACCGTGATGCTGGCCTTTTTAGATCAAGAGCAAGACAACATTATGGTGTATGTTTACGGTGATGGTTGCTTGCTACTCAAAGATCATAATGGCAATGTCAGGACAATTGAAATAGCCTTTGTCCATAACGCCCCTTATTACCTCAGTTACTGGGGTAATCAAGACGTTTTTCTAGAATATATGATGTATGAATCCTATTCGCTGATCTTAAGAGATTCCGCAAAGGGTAAATCAAAACCAAAATTGTTTAACAGCCCCTTAATTTTTCGCTTTCCTTTAAAAGAATTTAAAACGGTTGCTATTGCCTCAGATGGTGTCGGCCAATGTCTTGATATACGCCGACGCACCAAGTTAACCGTTAATGAAGTCGCCAATGACTTGTTAGCTTTTCCAAACACAAGTGATGAATTTATCAAGCGTCACCTTGAAAGCACACTAAAAAAATATGCCATAGCAGGATTTTACCCGCTAGATGACTTATCAATCGCGGTATTGACACAGGAAATTGGCGTTTAAACTTCGTTCTGATCTTCGTTCTATCAACTTTAATTTGAATTGCAAACTAAAGTTGGAACGTAGACTTAAAACGAATCAATTTGATCAAAGATTTTCCACAATATCCCCTTAGGTATTGCTCCGAAGCTTTTGTCAATTTTTGGCGAAGGTACTTACGACGCGAGCCATTGAGACGC
>JAYQWI020000252.1:0-5062 GCA_035871815.2 Candidatus Parabeggiatoa communis | reverse complement strand
CGTTTTGTCCATTGAAGCCATTGTGAATCCATAAATTATAAATCCTCCCATATTACAAAATCAGTGTTCTAGGCAAAAACTTTTGCATCGAAATTATGACTAAAGGAATATCAAAAAAATAAATTATCCCGCAGGGCTACTCTATGCCCATAAATTTGTAACAACTGTCGGCTCACGCAGAGCCGCAGAGCCGCAGAGAATGAGATAAATTAAACAAACCGGCTTGAATTGCCTTTTGGGATAATTATTTTTTTGGAACTTCCAAAAGCCGAATCAGCGTTCTATTACCTTTCTGTAATAAAAATTATTTGATTAATTCGATATGATTTTCAACGGCTTTTGCTAATCCGCCCCTTTTCTCAATTTGCCCTAATGCACAAGTTATAGCGTTTCCCGCTCTCATGACGTACAGTTATATCAAGAAAATCGAACCGCAAAATAAATTTGGAACGAAAAGAAAGGCGCAAAATAAATTTGGAACGATAATGACTTGTACTTTATTCAATCGGGAAACGCTATAATTGTATTGACATAGTCAATTCTCTCAACAACGAAGTACAAGGAATGAGTGGGATAATCTTGATGTGATGTGATAATTGAGATCACTAAGGCGCTTGAAAGTTGGCAATGGTGTCATAAATGGGTCCAAGTATGGATAGCACTACCCAGCCAAGTAATAGACCTAAAATAACAGTCATCACTGGTTCTATCAAAGTTTGGATTTTGTCAATGGATTCTTTGACTTCGCGATCATAAAAATAGCTGACATTGAGTAGAGCATTATCCAAGTCTCCTGTGGTTTCGCCTACAGTAACCATGCGTAATACTAGCGGTGGAAACAAATGCACACGTTCAAAACTTTCACTAATACTCACCCCTTCGGCAATATGATCACTCACTTGTTGCAAAGCATTTTCAATCACGAGATTGCCTGCCAGTTTTTTGCTCAGACGTAGACTGTCTAACACGGTGATACCTGAAGCATATAATAGCGCAAAAAAGGTGGCAAAACGTGCCAATATCATTTTTTCTAAAATGGGCCCTATAATCCAAACGCGCAATTTCAAATGATCTACGAATAAATTCAAACGTGGACTGATTTTGAGAGCGGCTTTGAATGCGAAAAAGGCTAAGACGGGGGTTATCAGAATGATATGCCAGTAGGATTTAAACACATTAGAACTTGTAATCAAGATACGGGTGTGCAGGGGGAGTTCCCCTTGGGTAACGTTTTCAATAAAAACAACTAATTGGGGAACGAGATAGATCATTAAAAAAAACAGGGCAATAATGATAATGGTTCCCATGAAGGCGGGATACATTAATAGTTTTTTCGTTTTAGCAATCATTTCATCATGCCATTTAAGCGTTTCTGTCAAATGTTTAAATATGACACTTAAACTACCTGTTTTTTCTCCAGTACGAATGAGACTGACAAAAACTTGATCAAAAATTTCTGGAAATTCAGCCAAGGCATCAGATAAATGCACACCGCCTTCTATATTTTCAATTAAACTGGAAACCACTTCACGAAACCGTGATTGCGGTAGGGTATCGCGCAAATCGCCTAAACCGTCTAGCAGGGGCACACCGGCACGGCTTAAATTTTCCATGTGAAAGCAAAAAGTAATCAATTCTTGGCGCGTGACTTTACCTACTCGAATATGATGCGATTTTTGAGTATGGCAATGGATCAGATCCAATCCCATACGTTCTAAACGCACTTCTAAATCACTCGTATTATTTGCCGTAATTTTACCTTGAACAATCACACCTTTATTGTCCATGGCTTTATAAAAAAATTGCTGAGACATGTTTTCAGTTATCAGTTATCAGTTATCAGTTATCATATCAGTGTTAGGAATATCCCCAAAAAAAAATTATCCCAATCTGTAGGGGGCCGGTAACGGCTAAAGCCATAAGCTAAAAGAACAAAACCCTACGGGTTAAAGTATTAAGCCTAAAAATGAAAAATTAACAACCATTAAGCATTAGTACACTGCCTCCTCTCCTTCTGGGCGACGCTTAAAACGTTTATAGCTCCATTGATATTGTGTTGGGCAATTTTGTACACAGTGTTCTATGCCTTGATTGAGGGCACGTACTGCGATTTCTAAATTATCTGCTGCAATGTCTACTGGTGCGGGTAAAAAGTGGATATGAAATCCTTGTCCTTCTGGTAAACGTTCTGCATAAGTCAAGATGACACTTGCTCCGGTTTTTCGTGCTAAACGAGAGACTAAAACCATTGTGTAAGCAGGTACACCAAAAAAGGGGGCAAAAATACCGCTACCGGCTTCATTGGGGACTTGATCGGGTAAAATGCCAGCAATTTGTCCTTGGTGCAATGCTCGATATAAGGCACGGACACCGGTTTTATCTGTTGGCACAAAGCGTCCACCGGCTCGTTCACGGGCACTATGAATTAAGTCATGTAAGCCGCTCAATTTGGGGGGCCGATATAAGGCCGTGAGTGGATAATGCTTGGAGGCATAGAGTCCTGCCATTTCCCATGCCCCTAAATGGGGTGTGAGCAGCACGACACCTTTTCCGCGTTGTAAGGCCTGTTGTAAACAGGCCTCTCCACTGACTTGACACACTAATCCCAGTACGCGATCTTTCGGCCATAACCATAATGCCCCAAGTTCGCTAAAGGTTTTACCGGTTTCAATAAGATTTTGTTTGACCAAAATCTCTTGAGCCTCATTTGATAATTGAGGAAAACACAGTTGGATATTGATGCGAGTGACTTGGGTAATGCTGAGCTGTGGATAGTGTGCGGCGAGCCGCCCTAATAGCGTGGCAATACTATGCAATGTGCGTAAGGGTAACAAAGCAAGCAAGTGCAACAAGCCTTTAAGGCCTTTTGATTTTGTTGAGTTTTTCAAGATATTGACTGATTCGGAACGGGCTTGGCTGGAAATGCAAACGAGTGATTGAGTTCGCGCCTAAAGTTAGACGCGAAATGCGTTATAAAATGAAAGTATTATAAATATAACGACTCATTTTTCATTTTTGATGAATTGTGTACGTGCTATTTTGAGTAATAATAATACAGGAAAAGCCCCGTGCATTAATAAATCAAAAATATCAATAGGGCGACTTAATGTGCCTTGAAACAGCATCCTTATTTTTTCAACAAGATGAGGTTCGGGAAAAAAGGGGGCCAAGCCTAAAGCGAGCGCACCAACGATAACGATTTCCCAAGGTATATTGTCTAACCAACGCATAGTAGATAGTCCATAAAAGTATTATAAAAAAACGGTATTATAAACATTCATTCATTTTATAGAATAATAGAGTTAATTATCTAAGGGCTTGCGCGGGGGAATTGCCCCGACAATCCGATGTAGGGGCAATCCCTTGTGGTTGCCCTTGAAATTAAATCAATCCCATTCACTCCAGTGCCCTCATACCCATTTCTTTCCCCCTTTCTCCTTTCTCATTGGGTTGGCAATGTAAAATAAAATAGGCAACCTTCACCTTCTGTCGTTTCAAGTCCAACATGCCCACCCAGTTTTTCCACAACCTGTTGCACAATAGATAAACCCAAACCATGTCCTTCTACATGACCAGTGTGTAAACGAGTAAATGGTGTAAATAATTTGGTTTTAGCTTCTTTTGTAATGCCTGGGCCATTATCGCGTATCCAAAAACGTATCTTATTTTTCTCCACAGGCTCAGCACCGAGTTCTATGCGAGGCGGGGTTCCACCATACTTAAGGCCATTGCTAATATAATTACTCCAAACTTCTTCAATCCAAGGCGCATAACCCAAAGCAATGGGCCAACTTTCGGGTAAATTAATATCAGCTTTATATTCTTTAATCATATAGGATAGACGTTGCATCACCTGAGTAATGATATCGGACATATTAAGTGGTTCGGTTGCAACGCTGGCCTGTTTACTTACCCCTGCGAGCAATAACAAAGCATCAATGATACTGACCATTTTGCGTCCAGCTTGTTCAACCATAAGTAAAGTCTCTATCATTTCTTGATCAGGTGGAACTTCAGGAGAACATTCTGACACCAACATTTCAGTGTAACCAATGAGCGCATTCAGAGGATTTTTGAGATCATGCGCCACCGTGTGAGCAAAAGCATCTAACTCCATGTTACGCTTTTCTAGTTCCAGAGTACGCGCTTCTAATTGTTTCTTTAGATTAGAAAAATGCAGTTGAGAAGTCACACGGGCTAAAACTTCTTCATGTTGAATAGGTTTTGTGATGTAATCTGTTGCCCCCAACTGAAAACCTTTGACTTTATCAAGCGTATCAGCTAATGCCGTCATAAAAATAACCGGAATGTCTCGGGTTTCTTCCCCAGATTTAAGAATTTTACACGTTTCAAAGCCATCTATCCCTGGCATCATCACATCCAATAAAATCAAATCAGGTTGTGCATATTTCGCTTTTTGGATAGCTCGTTTACCATCTCCCGCTACCAACACTTTAAAACCGTTATCAGTCAAAAAATCGAACAAAACACTTACGTTAGCAGCTATATCATCAACAATTAAAAGCGTACCTTGATGGGACTTTATAATACTCATTTCATCATTTTCCTAATGTCAGTTATCAATTATCAGTGAACATTAGTTAAACTAAAAAAACGCTGACAATTACAGAGTGAGTAATTCAAATGCGGGTTAGAGTACAACCTTAGCACCTATCCGTTTTCGTAGAGACGCGATGCTTCGCGTCTCTGTTTCGATTCAAGGCGATGCATCGCTAGAGACGCACGGCCGTGCGTCTCTACAATGGAAACAATCCCTTATCTTAAGTACTTTTGGCAAACTGATAGGTGGTAAGATAGTGCTGCAATGTAGGTGAGGGTGGCTGAAATTTTGGCGTTCAAACTTGATTTTTAGCCTAGCTTCCCTTCAATTGGCGTTCAAAATTTGGGTTTGATGCCCTTCTTTTTCAAAGAAGTTATCACAATACGCATTGCAATAAACCAACCGCTGTCGCTGCCCCACCAACAGAACTGATGAAATTCACTAAATCATTGTTTATCCCTGAAAAACCTTGAGCAAGTAACGTTTTTTTACCGCAGGTGT
>JAYQWI020000251.1:0-3563 GCA_035871815.2 Candidatus Parabeggiatoa communis | reverse complement strand
AAGAGATTGTCCGCCTGAAAAATGGCTTAAGCAACAGCCAAAGGCTAAATTAGGTTATGATCCTTGGCTGCATACCCCTAGCCAATTAGCGCCACTACAACGGGCTTGTGAAAAAGTGGGTGGTGAACTCATTCCTTGCGAGACTAATCCGATAGATGCTATCTGGCCCGATCAACCTGAACCGCTTGTCGCGCCCATTGTTCCCCACCCTCTCCGTTATACGGGTGAAACCAGCCAATCCAAGCGTGAACGAATAGGTAAGGCTTTAGCTGAAGCGCGTGTTGATGCATTCGTTCTGACTGCCCCCGATTCCATTGCGTGGTTATTAAATATTCGAGGGGGCGATGTGCCACACGCGCCTTTGCCGCATTGTTTTGCGATTCTTTATGCGGATGGAAAAGTCGATCTGTTTGTCAATCCGCGCAAAATCGGGCCTGATTTGCTTGAACATTTAGGCGAGGCGGTTACGATTCAGGCCCCGGCTGTTTTTAAAATGGTACTTTATCAGTTAGGTGAAGCTAAACAATCGGTACAAGTTGATCCGAAACAGGCTGCGATTTGGATTATTAACCGTTTGAAGGCGGCAGGGGCTAAATTAATCAAAAGATATGATCCTTGTGCTTTACCCAAAGCCTGTAAAAACAAAGTTGAAATTGCGGGAGCCCGTGCGGCACATCTGAGAGATGGTATCGCCCTCACTCGATTTATCTATTGGTTAAGTCAACAAGCGAACAGTGAACAGCTTAATGAAATACAAGCGGCAGAGCGTTTAGGGCAATTTCGCGCTGAAACCGGTATGCTGCACGATCTGAGTTTTGACACCATCTCCGCTGTGGGTGCGAATGCCGCGATGGTTCATTACCAACTCACTGAGCAAAGCAACCAAACATTCCAACAGGGTACACTGTATCTTGTTGATTCTGGAGGACAATATCTTGATGGCACCACGGATGTGACGCGCACAATCGCGATAGGCACACCCACACGCGAACATCAAGATCGGTTTACCCGAGTATTGAAAGGCCACATTCGCATAGCCAGTTGTCGCTTTCCTGAAAAAACAACCGGTACACAATTGGATGTTTTAGCACGACACGCGCTTTGGCAAGTGGGATTGGATTATGGACATGGTACGGGCCATGGTGTTGGTAGCTTTTTATCCGTGCATGAAGGGCCGCAACAGATTTCAAAGAGAAAAAATAATGTCTCACTCAAACCGGGTATGATTCTCTCGAATGAACCAGGTTATTATAAAGAAGGGGCTTTTGGGATTCGGATTGAAAATCTGATTATCGTGACAGAATGCCTAGCCATTGAGGGGGGCGAAATTGAGATGATGGGTTTTGAACCTTTAACACTTGCGCCCATTGATCTGAATCTAGTCGATCCTCAGTTGTTAGATGAATCGGAAAAAATTTGGTTAAATGATTACCATAAAAGGGTTTTTCAAGAAATCGGGCCCGCTTTAGAAGACGACGTTCGGAATTGGTTAGCACAGGCAACCCGTTCTGTTTAATGATACACTGCTCAATTTCACGCAATGCAAATAAATCAGTTCTCAAAACGATGAGGCTTTTTTAATCTCACGCAAAGGCGCAAAGGCGCAAACCGCCAACTATTAGCGTCTTTGCGCGAAGCGTGAGTTCCCGCCTGTTATATTTTATTAATTTGTAACCAGTTTTCGAGTAGGGCTAAGTGCCATAATTTGCTGCCTTGCAAGGCGGTTTTATGTTGTTCAGGGGCATTGAGTAATTTATCGACATAGTGCGGCTGAAAGAGTTGCCGTTGATGACAAGCTTGGCTGGTTAAAATGTCGCGCATCCATTCTAAAAAGGGGCCACGTACATATCTTAAGGCCGGTACGGGAAAGTAACCTTTGGGCCGATCGATGACGGCCGATGGGAGTAAATCACGCGCTATGGCTTTTAGGGGATGTTTGCCCTTTTCTTTGAGTTTCAATTCAGGTGGCATTGAGGCGGCTAATTCGATTAAGCTGTGATCTAAAAAAGGGACTCGTGCTTCTAAACCCCAAGCCATTGTCATATTATCTACTCGTTTGACAGGATCATCGACAATCAAGGTGGTGACATCCATGCGAAGTACTTTGTCTAAAAAGCCGTCTGCGTCTTTTTCTGCCAGTAATTGGCCTATAATTTGCGAGGTGTAATCTTCACCGTGATAATCGGGGTGAACCGTTTGCAAAAATTCTTGATGTGAACGATCAAAATAATAGGGCCTAAATCGTTCTAAATCAGTGCCTTGTGCGGCATTCATGAGTGGATACCAAAAGTATCCGCCAAAAACTTCATCAGCCCCTTGTCCACTTTGTACGACTTTGACGCTTTGTGATACGCGCTCGGCGAGTAAATAGAATCCGATGGCATCTTGTGCCACCATGGGTTCGCTCATCGCGCTAATCGCTTCTGGTAGGCGTGTCAAAACTTGTTCATTTGGGATGGTATAACGATGATGGCGGGTATGATAACGCGCGACGACTTGATCGGAGTATTCAAATTCATTGCCGCATTCTTCGGGGGCATCTTCAAAACCGATTGAGAAGGTTAATAAATCGCTGACATTGGCTTGTTCGGCCAGTAGCCCGACTAAGAGACTGGAATCAAGTCCACCTGAGAGTAATACGCCGACAGGAACGTCGGCAGCCTGAATGTGGCTATCAACGGCTGATTTGAGGGCAGCATGGGTGGCTTCTATCCATTGTGTTTCTGTTAAAGGCGTTTCTGGACGACAGGCGCGTAGTTGCCAATAACGTTTTGAATTTTGGATTGTGCTTTGTGGTTTGTTGTTCAGGGAGAGGGTTAAAGTGGTGCCGGGTGCTAATTTCCGTACTCCTTTGAGTAGCGTGCGCGGTGCGGGCACGACGGCATGTAGGGTGAGGTGGTGATGTAAAGCGATGGGATCGATCTGTGTATCCACATCTCCTGCGGCTAATAAGGCCGGGAGTGTTGAGGCAAAACGCAGTCTTTGTGGGGTTTGATTGATGTATAGGGGTTTGATGCCTAAACGATCACGGGCTAAAAAGAGCTGTTGTTTGCGATTATCCCAAAGTGCAAAGGCAAACATGCCTTGTAAATGCGTGACAGCCTCTTCGCCCCATTGTGCATAACTTTTCAAAATGACTTCGGTGTCGCTTTCTGAATGGAAGTTGTGCCCTTTGGCGAGCAATTGATGACGTAGTTGACGATAGTTGTAAATGGTGCCATTAAAGACTAAAGCGAGTCCTAAATCTTGATCGACTAGGGGTTGATGGGCACGAACCGATAAATCAATAACGGATAAGCGTCGATGCCCTAATCCGATGGGCCCTTGAATAAAGGTGCCAGAATCATCAGGGCCGCGCCGTGCTAGGCTGTCCATCATTTTGGATAGGGTGTTGAGTTCGGGCGTTAAATTATCAAATCTGATTTCACCGCAGAGGCCACACATTTTTAAATCCTTTTTTCTGTTATCAGTTGGCGTTAAAAACGCAAGACAGAGTTCTTGTAGGGCATGTTTCGACGCGATGCATCTCGTCGAAATCATTTCCAGTAGCATGACGTGTATGC
>JAYQWI020000250.1:0-2886 GCA_035871815.2 Candidatus Parabeggiatoa communis | reverse complement strand
CATGACAACGATGTGAGTGCGATTCTTCCCGATGCTTTAGGAGGATTTTGGGTAGGCACTGCTGAAAATGGATTAATCCATTTATTAAAAAATGGTGACTTGGAAAGTTTTAATAGCAGTAACTCTTCTATTCCCAGTAATAAGATAGTTGCCTTGCATCTTGATGCTTTGAATAATATCAAAGTGGGTTATTCACTTGATGAGGGATGGGGTATAGCAACCCCAAATCTTGAGGGCTATTGGGAAAGCTTGATTGAGTATAAACAAGATGGACTATTGAACAATGAAATTCGCAGTTTAGCGCGTGACAAGAGCGGGAAACTTTGGATTAAGACTGCTGATGATAATCAAATTCATTATTTGACGGCGGATAGATTAATAAAAACACTCCGCTTAAATGAGCCGGCAGATAGTGATTTGTTGCATGTTGATATTTTCGATAATATCTGGTTTTCTTCAAACAGCGGTTTAGTTCGTTACACGCCTAAAGGTGAATGGAAAACTTTTGACTTAACGAGTTTTGGTGCGGCAAACAATGATATTTACGGTATGACTTCCGATGCTGAAGGAAACCTTTGGATAAGTGTGTATACTGACTCTAATCAGCCTTCTGAAGTTAAAATACTACGCAAGTTTGTAGATGAACATTGGGAAATTCTCAATACTAAGGTATTTCAAGAGGGGAGTGGTCGTGATCTTCAAATTGATAGTGATGGTGAACTTTGGGTATTGGAAAGAGGTGTATTGACTGGAGATGTGGAAATACATCATAGATTTGCAGATAGCAAGTGGGAAACATTCACAGAAAAAGAGACGGGTGTTTCACATATGGAGATTACAACATTGCATGTGACAGCTAGCAAAGAACTTTGGATAGGTTCTAGTGGTTCAATAGTTCATCGCACTTCAGACGGAAAGTGGGCTGAAATTCTGACGACTTCCTTTCGTATCAACACTATTTATTCTGATGATATGGGTGGGCTTTGGGTAGGAACAGGATTGGATTACAATGGAGTAGGCGGCGGATTAATGTATCGTCAGCCAGATGGAAATTGGTTCACTTTCAATACCAGCAACTCAGGATTGACGGGTAATTATATTACCAGTTTAGTCTCTGATGGTAGCGGTGGTGTATGGGTAGGCACTTTATTAAACGGCCTACACCATCTGACTTTTGGTACGGCCTCGCAAATTATTCAAAATTCAGATTCTTACAAAGGTTTAGGCGCAGCTATCATCATAGCCGGTGGCGGAAGCGACAAAGAAAATCAGCTTTGGAATGCCACGGCCTCCATTTCCAATCGAATATACAAAATGCTGAAAAAAAGAGGGTTTGATAACAGCCAAATCTACTATTTATCTCCCCAATCTTATGGGGATTTTGATGGGGATGGTTTGGATGATTGCATTGTTGATGCGCCAGCTACACCGAGATGTCAAATGTCAACCGTTGAACATCCCATCAAGGAACGTCCGTTAAAGAGTGAAGATGTCCGCCAAGCACTCGCGTGGGCTGAAAGCCGAGGCAAACTTGATCAACCGCTTTACCTATTTTTTCTTGATCACGGTGTACCTGAAAAACTGATGCTTTCAAAAGGTGAATTTATGAAAGCCGATGCATTCAAACCCATGTTAGATCAATATCAAAAAAACACCAGCAATGAACTGATTTTAGTCATTGATGCCTGTCATTCTGGCTCATTTGTGGAACATCTGGCAGCCCCCAATCGCGCTATTATTAGCAGTGCCAAGGCAGAAGAAAAAGCGGCTTTTGTTGAGAAAGAAGGTTTTAGTCGTTTTCTTGCGAAAGGATTAGAAAGTAACAGAAGCTTTTTTGAAGCGTTTGAATATGCGGCTAAAAACCAAGAGAAGATGCTAGGAAAAAGGCTTAGGTTTTCCGATAGATCGGGCATTACTAGCCAAACCCCTCAATTAGATGATAATGGTGATGGTATTTTCAATGAAAAGGATGGACAACAACTCGGACAAGTTCGCATCGGTGGCAATGTCGTCTTTGGCAATATCACCTTAACGGTTGAAACACACACGGCCTCAACCACTTTACAGGCTGGACAACCCATGACTCTAAAGGCCAAAGCGAGTTCAGCAGTTGGGGAATTGAAACGAGTTTGGGCCGTGTTAAGGCCCCCTAAAATGAATTTTGTGCTAGACACATATGGCACGCCCATTTTAGCCTTCCCCCGTTTAAAGCTCTCTCCCACGACGACCGAAGACATTTGGGAAACGACTTGGCATGATGCCATTTACAACGGCGATTACGAAATCAGCTTCTACGCCGAAGACAACGAAGGCGATATTGCCAGTAGCGATACGCCTTTAATCATCAGTGTCATTGGCGGTGTAGCGCCTCCAGCACAAGCCCAAGTGCAAATCGTACTTGACAAAGACAGCTATCGTCTAGGCGAACCCCTGAAAGCGGAGTTGATTGAAGATTTAGGTTGGGGTTATGATTTATATGCAGCAGTGCTATTGCCGGGAGGCAGTGAGTTTATCGCTCTGAAAACAACCAACTTAACGGCACAAGCGAACCAACCTCAAAAATGGTTATCAGCGAGAACGCAAAATAGTCCCGTCAGACTATTGGATTTAACGCTACCAACCGATTTGTCCGTGGGCCAATATTGTCTGTATGGGATTTTGTCACCTGAAAAGGAAGCCGTTTTAGAAACCAAACGATTATGGGTGATGGCAAAACGGTGTTTTAACGTTTTACCTTGTTCTGGCTTCCCATTTCCTAACTTTGGGAACAAAGCACGCTCATCAGCAAAGCGTCGTGTGTCAAACCAAAAATCACGACGCTTTTCCAAAATCCGCCCCATAAAAAAATCCGCTGTACTCAAACTAAACCATATTCGAATAATGGGT
>JAYQWI020000249.1:0-1593 GCA_035871815.2 Candidatus Parabeggiatoa communis | reverse complement strand
TTTAAAAGTGAAATAAAAATGTTGAAATGCTTCAAAAAGATCATGAGGAATCCGTAATGGTGAGGCTTCGTGAATGGCTGAAATCGCTGAATGATCAAAAACCAGGTTGCCACTACTTTTGATGATATTCACTTCATTAATCACGCCGCCGGGTTTCAAACGTATTTCTATGACACAAGAGAGGCCGGTATAATAACCATAACGGGGGCGTATCCACTGTTGAAGAATTTTCTTTTGAAGCTGTAAGGTGATTTTTTGAAGCCGTTTTTTGTTTTGAGATTGACGTGTCGCCGCCGTCGTTTCCCATTTTTTATCAGCTAAAGGCTGTTGTTCTATCGCATTATCTTCGATCGGTAAAGGCCTATCTTCCTCTTCGATTTGTTCCTCTGCTTCTTGAGTTAAACGTGCCAGTTCCGCGGCTTGCCGTTTTGCATCCGCTTCTCTGGCTAAACGGGCTTCTTCCTGAGCCTTTTCATATTTGAGTTCTTCTAATGCCAGCGTTTCAAGCAATTGTTGTTGCTCAATATCAGCCAACCGCTGTTGTTCAGCGTCTTTTTGTTTCTGTAATTGTTCGAGAGATTGCGTTTCTTTGAGAACCGTTTTTTGAATATCTCGTTTTTTCTGTTCCAAGGCTTGCTGTTGTGCCCGTAGTGCTTTATTTTCAATCACTTGCTCGTTTTCCCACCGGGATATCGTGGCCAAGACTTGCTGTTCATCCAGCGCGACAGCTTGTATCGTATTTTCAGGCGCGGATGATGTTAAAAGAGATTCATCGGGCAAGTCAATACTGAAAAAGACAATTGCCAGCAGCAGAGTGTGAATGATGATCGCATCTATAAATGAAATAATGTTGTCCCACATGGTGTTTTAAGTCTCAATTAGTACAGCGAATTACGGTAGTACAACGAATTACGGGGATAAACGAATTAATTCAAGGGGTAAAAAAATTTTTTAAGCGTGAGATTGGTTTTAGAAAAAAACATGGTGTAGTCGATACGCACGCCTTTTCATCAATAAATCTATATTGCCCTGAGTTTCTCAGTTCCTTTTCAATTTGGCGATAATATTCAGCTACCGCGTTAAGATCATGTCTATTTTCAGAATAAATTTGTTGTCGGATACGTCTTATTTCTTGTATTTCATAATCATCCATATCCGTTTTCATAATGAAGGTAATTTAAAGGAGTTGCTAGAATTGGTGTGGAAAGCCCCATTTCGTAATTGATACGACGAATAGGGTTAAATTGATTGGCGTTGGATAAATGTTTTCAATTTCATGTCAGTAATGTATCAACCTTAAATGTATATAGCGTTAATCTGTTATTCCCATGTTTCTTTCTAATGATAGATATGTTTTTTGCAGAACATTAAAGTTTAAACTTTAGTTTGACTTATTTAAGCAAACTAAAGTCGGAACGTCGAGCATATCTAAGAATTGGAGTTTAAATTTTAGTTTGAATTGTTGGCAAACTAAAGTGGGAGCGTAGACTATCATGATTGGTTAATTTTGATAATAACTATAACATAATTTTTGCTTGATCGTTTTAAGGGTAAAATGCTTTTCGCGTGTTGTTCATTGTTCATTGATTATAC
>JAYQWI020000248.1:0-4163 GCA_035871815.2 Candidatus Parabeggiatoa communis | reverse complement strand
GCTGGCCTACGGCTCGCTCGGTGGGTTTAGCTTCGCTGGCCTTCGGCTCGCTCCGCTGGCCTACGGCTCGCTCGGTGGGTTTCGCTCCGCTACGCTCCGCTCTACCCACCCTACAGTTACTGGGTTTCACACACATTCAACCCCCTTCTGGATTGTGCCTTTTAATTGATTTTTAAATATACACTCAATAGCCGCAAAATAAATTTGGAACTAAAATAATCTTAAAAATGAGTAACTAAAACAGTACGTTAAAAATCGCGCCGAAGCTTGCTTGGAGTGCAAACTTTAGTTTGCTTGGGATGAAAACTTTAGCGGGATGGTGGGCAAACGAGTAGAGACGCAGGGCGTTTCTACTCGCTTACCCACCCTACATTGATATAACATTTATCATAAAAATAAAATTTTTATGTTTTTTTTCTGTATTTATGTTTACAATATCCGCACTGTCAACACACCTTTTGTCGCACAAAGGGTATCCACCACGGTTTGCGGTATCTCATTATTGACATCAACCAAAGTACAAGCGAGATCGCCGCGTGAACGGTTTAACATATCTAGAATATTAAGATTGGCATTCGCAATCGTGCTGGAAATACGCTCAATCATGTGGGGCACATTGGAATTGACAACCAGTAAGCGATGTCCATCGTTACGTGGCATTTCCATTTCTGGAAAATTCACTGAATTATGCACGGTACCCTCTTCCAAATAATCTCGTACTTGATCGGCTACCATCACGGCGCAGTTTTCTTCTGCTTCATGAGTAGACGCGCCAAGATGGGGCAAGGTAATCACCTTGTCTTGGTTTTTCAATAGATTATTAGGAAAATCACAGATATAACCATTAAGCCGTCCTGCCTGAATAGCTTCGCAAACCCCAGCATTGTCAACAATCCCATCACGGGAGAAATTAAAAATCATCAAACCTTTACGGGCATTTTGTAAACGTTCCGCATTGAGCAGGTTGCGCGTATTATCGACAAGAGGCACATGCACGCTAACAAATTCGACTTGTGACAACATATCTTCAACACTTAAGGCCTGTTTGATGTGTGCCGACAGTTGCCAAGCATTTTTAACGGTGATGTGGGGATCATAGCCGATCACTTTTATGCCTAATGATTGAGCGGCATTAGCGACTTTGACTCCGATAGCGCCTAAACCAATAATCCCTAAGGTGCGGCCAGACAGTTCAAAACCGACAAATTTCTTTTTGCCCGCTTCAACTTGTTTAGACATTTCGGCATCGTTACCCTGCAAATTGCGGACGTATTCATAAGCTGGAAATAAATTGCGGGCAGCTGAAAACAAGCAAGCTAAGACTAATTCTTTGACGGCATTCGCATTCGCACCGGGGGCATTAAAGACTGGTATGCCGTTGGCCGTCATTTTATCAACTGGAATATTGTTCACACCAGCACCAGCACGTCCAACCGCTTTCAGCGTCTTAGGAATTTCCCAATCGTGCATTTTAAATGAACGCAGTAATACTGCGTCAGGGTGTCCGATTTCAGAAGCCACTTCATAACGATCACGCGGCAAGCGTTCTAAACCATTTACTGAAATGTTGTTTAAAGTCAATATTTTATACATTAGCCCTTCCGTTTTTCAAAATCACTCATAAAATCAACCAACGCCTGTACGCCTTCTTCTGGCATGGCGTTATAAATACTGGCCCGCATACCGCCGACAGAGCGATGCCCTGCTAGAGTCACTAAACCTGCCTCTTTCGCTTCCGCTAAAAAGGTTTGGGTTAAATCGGGATTGTTTAGCGTAAAGGGTACGTTCATCCAAGAACGATAACTGGGATCGACTGGATTGTTATAAAACGCGGAACCGTCTATGGCGGCATATAAACTCGCCGCTTTGCGCTGGTTGCGTTTACCGATTTCCTCTAAACCGCCCAAAGATTTGAGCCATTTAAACACTAAGCCAGCAAGATACCAAGCATAGCTAGGTGGTGTATTATACATGGAACCAGCATCAAGGTGGTTTTTATAAGTCAACATTGCCGGCGTGTTAGGCAGGGTACTGTCTATCAAATCCTCACGTATAATGACAATCGTTAAACCAGCAGGGCCTATATTTTTCTGTGCGCCAGCATAAATCACCCCATATTGGGAAACGTCTATGGGGCGCGACAAAATCGTTGATGACATATCTGCTATTAGCGGTTTATCACCCACATCAGGCATGTTATGAAATTCCAAGCCGTTAATGGTTTCATTCGGTGTGTAATGAACGTAAGCCGCATTGGGATTCAATTGCCAAGTACTCGGTTCTGAGATTGTGGTAAAGTGATTAGCTTGAGAATCAACAGCTAAATTCACTTGACAAAACTTCTTCGCTTCAGCGATAGCTTTTTTTGACCAGATGCCAGTATTAAAATAATCCGCTTCATTGCCACCACGCAACAGATTCATGGGCACCATCGCAAACTGACTAGAGGCACCGCCTTGCAAAAACAAGACTTTGTAGTTTTCTGGCATGTTTAATAATGCGCGTAAATCGGCTACAGCTTGTTCAGCAATGGACATAAATTCTTTACTGCGATGGCTCATTTCCATCACCGACATGCCGCTGCCTTGCCAATCAAGCAACTCGACTTGAGCCTGTTCTAACACAGATTCTGGCAACATAGCGGGGCCAGCACTAAAATTAAATGCTCGTGACATAGTTTAGTTTATCCTTAATAGAAAGTATTGGTTTTGAAATGTGGTTTGTGAGTGAGTAATGACTCGTCTTATATCAAATAACGGCAAAGGGCGGATTTCTGTTGATCCGCTTTTAACACGCTGATAATACAAGGATTGTAGATAAAAAAGTATTTAACAACAAGGCGTGTCAATAAAAAAGGATTAAACCTGTTCTGTTCAAGTTTTTGCCGGCAAAAACTTGAATATCGAAGAGACATTACCACGAACTACTCTCTTATTAGAGACAATCCTTGTCGTTTGATGTTCGATATGAGGAGACAATCTATGCACGTCTCAATGACAATGTGAGATCACCTAACCTCAGTGTTTGTCCTAAATTCAACTCCGTTGGCTTAAAAGGTTCTAAGATCATACCATCTACCTTGGTACCATTTAACGAGTTAAGATCTTCAATATAAAGACTTTCCTCTTTATAGCTTAATCGCGCATGGCGACGAGAAACAGTGTCATCAGTGATAACGAGCTCACATAAGCTATTTGATCGACCTATTGTTAAACCTCGTTTTGTTTTTAGTAACGGTATATCATTGATCACTAACGAAATAATGTGTCCGTCTCGATTAAACCCTGACAAGACGAAACCACCTTCATGAGTTAAGTTTGTGTTCATTGTTTGATAGGAATAATGTTTATTTAAATGTTGCAATCGTTGCGTTTCAGTTTCAAATGCAGGTATGAATGGCTGCCATCGACGGTAGTGAATGACAATCACGATGATAATAGCGATTATAACCAACACAATAGCAATAATCACAATCCATCTATAATAAACAACGGAGGTTTCATTATATAATGGACAGGCTGTTTTGATTTCATCAAAGGCAATCTCTTGCGCTTTTAAAATCTCTATCAGATAAGAAATATGTGACGCATAAAAAACGCCTGTGGCAATATCAAGTGGAGACTTAGGTGTCATAGAACTGATTGTGCCGGCAGTATTGACACCAATAACCTGTCCACAGGCATTTATTAAAGGGCCACCATGGTTACCATTATTAATTTCAGCACTATGTTGTATCATACGAAACAAAGTTGTCTTGTTTTCCCAAGTCGTGTACATTAAACCGCTGACTGAACCTTTTGTCACACTGAATTCTAAAATATTCTCTATTCCCCTTAAACTATCCAAACTGTCTTTTACAAAAGGTTCGATAGCTGGAAAACCCAGCGTATAGATTGGAATCCCTTTGTTGGGTTCAACGCTAGACAAGGGTAAGACAGGACGGTGTAAGTTGGGAACGTGTAAAATAGCTAAATCTTTTTCTTTAGATGACCATTTTACTAGGGCTTGTTTGAAATGTGCTTTGTTTACACCACCATCAGCAATTAATAATTTAAGGCTTTCTGCTATAACCTGATAATGCGTCACCACGTCTTGTGTTTCATTAATAACAAAGCCTGTAGCTACTCTTATGCCAGTTGGGCTGAGACTGACAATTCGCACGA
>JAYQWI020000247.1:0-4281 GCA_035871815.2 Candidatus Parabeggiatoa communis | reverse complement strand
CTAAAAAACAAATGTTGAACTGATTAATAATTAATCAGCGCAATCAGCGTTCTATCAATACGTGGCTAAATTATAGAAAGTAAAGATGTACCCACTATCAGAATGCTAGAAATGAGAAAAAGGGAAAAACAATGAAAATCTTAAATTTGGGGTGTGGAGAAAATCCAATGATAGCAGCCATTAACATTGACATACGGCTCATTCAAGGTATTGATCTGGTGGCGAATGCCAATCAATTACCCTTTCCTGCCAATTATTTTCAACAAATCTTTTCTCATAACCCATTTCGATATAATCCAGTTTCTCAAGCAGTTGCCGATGTGTTGGAACCTGATGGCATATTAATTGTGACTGGGCAACCGAGAAATCCATTTTTAAAAAAATTTCTCAAAACAGTTTCTCCCAATGAATTACTTATGCGAGGATTTGAACTGATCAAAGTGGGTTCAGTGGAACCTTCGTTAATCATTGGCACACCGAAAAACACCACAGGTAAACCGCTTGATACAAGCATAATGATTCAAGCACTATTTAGGAAAATAAAATGATCTACCAATTAGATATAACCGGCAATCAATTCGATTTTGTAGATTTTTCAGAAGCCTCAACTTATGTGAATTTAATTCCCAAACTGGGGGATGTAATAGAATTGCATTTTTGGGGAATCACTTTATTGACTTCCCAAGTATGGGGGGAACCTTTGAAATTATCGGGAATAGAACTTAATGCCAATGATGATACCTATATCGCTGGTTATGCTTCGGTTATTTTTAGAGAGGTGCTGGGTGGCGAATTAAAGGTAACGCTTTATGATCCAGAGTCGTCTGATTCGTTTTTAAAAAATCACAATAATCAACCTGTCATACTTCAAAAACGTTGGGGATTTAAGTCAACCGATTTTCTGTATGAATTAGATTGTGTTTCAGAATGGCCACCAGGGGCTTGTTATTTAGCGTTAGCTTCAAATGGACTCACCCAATTAAATTTTGAAGTGTCGGATTGTATTCCGGCCCAACAATTTGTTTTAAATCCTAATCAGTACAGTCAACCAGGTTGGAAAGAAGATACACAAGCACCGAAGAATAGAGAATATGAACTTGCCTTTTAAAAGAAAAGCCTATGCGCTCTCGAAAGAGAGCGGGGAGTCTTGTTTAAATTGTGACGATTTCGATCTAAAGTTTCAAGATCATATCATTGGAAAACCAGGGCCCTTTTTGCCGTAATTATTTGAAAGACTATCGAAGTCTTATACTTAGCATCGTCATAAATTGCGCAATTTAACGGTTGGCTTTGCTGCCTAATTTCAAAACCGATAACTCAAACTCACTCAAACAATGGATACAATAACTATACTCGGAATTGCTGCCTTAGCCGGCATCTTTGCCGCTTGACAACAGAGCCTAAAAAAAAACGACAGAGGGTAAAACCCTCCCCCACCACCCCGGAAAGTCCGCCTTTGCTTACGGCTGACGATACGATTTTTATCAGCCACCACGGCATAAATCAAGAGGTGGTTGAAACTTTGGCGCGTAATCTTAATCACATCGGTTATCTGGTTTTTTGGGATATTCGGGAAACCGCGACAAAGCTTGAGGGGCATAATGTGCTACCAAAGCACACAATATTGGTTGTCACACCTGAAACCATTGAATCCGGTTGGGTGCGCGAAGAATACGAATTGATGTTAAAACGTCAACAACATGATCCCGATTTTACCTTCATCCCGGTGGCTTTTAATGACGTATTATCGGATTCTCCCTTTTTGTCTGCTAGTCTGATCAATTTTAGCGCCGAAAAATACCAGGAGGCATTTCATCAATTAGTCTCTCATTTGAGTCATAAACCCTTCGATGAAAAGGACTTAGAATTGCCCTCCCCCGCCGTCGCGCCGACAGTGCCAGTCACAAGCGATACCCGTGAATTTATCAAAACCCGGTTGACCCATTTTGAGCAAAATTCACCACCGCCGTTGATCTTGTTGGCACAAAATGATCGAAACCAAGCTCCGATGGTGGAAGCCCTGCTGACAGAGGCAAAGACGCGCTATCAAGCGGAGCATTGTTTGCACATTGCACTATCGTACAGTTTGGAAACCGACATGCCAAACTATTTTGCTCTTTTAGCACAACAATCTGGATTGAGTGAAACCGTTAACAATGGGATTGAATTTGAACAAGCGTTGCTCGCTCGCTTAAATAACCACTCAACGCCATTGTTTTTATTAATCAGTCGTTTTGAACATGGGGCACAATCCACCCGCCAACAAGTCGCCGGTATGGTGCGAAGTTTGAACGAAAGCCATGCCAATCAATTACATATCATACTTTGTGGCGGAGAAAAACTGGCAGAATTAAAATATCCACACCATAGCCCGTCGGTGTTAAATACGGCCGAAGTTTACCAATGGCCAGAATTAACGCGAGCAGAGGTGTACGCAATGCGGGATAATTTTGATATTGAATTAGCATTGGATGAGGACAGTGCAGATCAATTATTGGTACTGAGTGGCCGACACCCCGTTTTACTACAAAAATGTTTGCAGTTGTTCCAGAGCGAGCCAACACTTGAATGGCAAGACTACCCGGCTGCTTTGAGTCATGATCCGTTTGTGTGGCGATTGTTCACACCTTTTCGGCAAAAAGAGGCGGAGCAAGTGCGCGAATGGTTAGCACAAGAAAAAGTAGCCCCATCTAGTGCCTTGTTTTCTTATGATCATCAGCGTAATGCGTTATTGCGGCGTTTATATTGGAACAATTTGCTGGTTGAGCAGCCTATCGAAGGGCGCAAGTATTTATGTTGGCGGTGCGAGGCCTTGCGCTTGGCTGGAAAAGAAATCGACTCATTTTGAAAAGTTTTGTCCCCCCAAATTGTTGAGAAATCCGATTTCGAGAAAACAATCGGATTTTCACGCTTCGATCCAAGGCGCAGCTAAGTATTAATGTGTCTTAGCGGCTTAGCGGCTTAGCGCCTTAGCGTGATATTGGTTTTAGATCGATCCCTCTTTTTAAACATCTGAAGAACTATAGTACGAGAACCAATGAACATATTACACAAGGTTAAACAGAATGCCTGGCAAAAAATACAATTACTGCTTTGTTTTTACCTCATTTTTTTGTCTTTTGGCTCAATAGCCGTACCCAAACAACCGCCACTGTTCTCAGAAGAAGAGATTGAGAAGCGATTAACGGCCCTTGATAACAGAAGTAAAATCACTTCTGTCGCTTTTAGTCCAGACGGCAACTTACTCGCGTATGGTGCGGGTGATAACCGGGTACGCCTTTGGGATGCCCATTCTGGTAGATTACTCAATACGTTTGAAAAACATACTCAACCCATTACCGCCGTGGCTTTTAGTCAAGATGGATTAATACTGGCTTCGAGTTCAAAAGACAAAACCATACACTTGTGGGATATAAACTCTAAAACCCTCATCAGAACGTTTAAAGCACAGCCCGATGCCGCCAATTTTATCGCATTTCACCCGGATGGCAAGATATTAGTTTCCAGCTCAAATAGGGTAGTCAGCCTTTGGAATATCCAATCCGGTGAATTGCTTAGAAAACCCTTTAAATGGCAAGTCTACAAGATGGGAGCAGTCGCTTTTAGCCCAGACGGAAAAATGCTGGCAATTGGTGCGTCTGATCTAAAAGTACGTCTTTGGAATACCGACTCTTTTAAAATGTACAAACAACGCCTAACCTGTACAAAATATCAACATGTCAACACGCTGGATTTCAGCCCCAATAGCAGACTGCTGTCTTCAGGTTTCCGTCATGGTTTGGTGTGTATTTGGGATACTCAGTCCAGACAATTAATTAAACGGTTTTCTAATAGCATTAAAAAAAATGCGCTTAATGCTGTCGCTTTTAATGCTGAAGGAAACCGCCTGGCTTATAGCTTTTACGACAAAATTTATTTGTGGGATGTGGGTGTAGACGACGCGATTGAATTACCAATAACGGTGCCTGAGACTCATTACATCACCACCATAGACTTTAATCCGACTTCTGCTCAACAACACATTCTGGCTTATGCCTCTAGTGAAGGTACCGTGCGTCTGTGGGATACCCAGAACAATAAACGGTTTGGCATATTGGCGGGTAACGCTTCGGGGAAATGGTTCTCATGTATAGAACAACAGTGTTTGTGTTCTGAAGAGCCGTGCGTTCCTTTCCCGACAGAAGAACCCGCGCCCACTGAAGAACAATTACCCTCTAACACGATTGACGAAATCGAGCCCAAAGACGAACCGACTCAGCAAATCGAGCCTGAAGGCGAAGT
>JAYQWI020000246.1:0-2565 GCA_035871815.2 Candidatus Parabeggiatoa communis | reverse complement strand
TTTAGAACTTGCCTTAGAAAAAATGTAAAAAAGGTTGCTTATTGAATGCCAAGCAATAAAACCGGTGTTGGGATGGGCTTCAAGATAATTAAGTAATTCACTTGAAGCGTGATAGAAAGGTTCACGTTCTAAACGAACATCTAACAGTATATCGCAGTCCAGGAAAATGTTGTTCATAATTTGTAACGCTCCACTAAATATTCCAACCGCAAATCCTGTTCGGCATTATTTTTTGCGTGAGTTATTCCTTTAAATTTTCCCCGCCACCGTTCAGAGAATGTTTTTGGTTTGTTAATATCAGAGGAATTGAGTGGCCGTAAAAAGATAAGCACATCCAATTCCGTGTTGGGGAGTGCGGTGGGTACGTTCAATTGCAAATTGCCATCTGCACCCACACGGGAACGTAATGTAATGTTTTGCATAAATTTATTTTCCTTAAAGTTGAATCAGAATTCACCATAATGTGTTGTCTAAATGGGCATCAGCGTCGGGTGGGTAGAACTGCCCACAAACTTGGGGTTGCCAAAAAATATATTTCTAATAGTTAAGTTTATTCCCGCGCCAAGTATAATATCTTTTCTCAAAATCAGAGGTGGAAAATGAAACCGTCCACACGATTTAAAATCATCGCTCCGCTTTTGAATTAATTTCTTGAATATTTTTGGCACGACTCGTCTAAGGAGATTGGGTGCTTTTATCTCATGCTGAAGCAAGCTTATCGACTACCCCATCGCATCGACTGTGTAAGAAAACGCTTGTGTCATGGCGATTAATCAATCAGCATGTCACGCAAAAGTTTTTGCGCGCAAAAACTTTTGCGTGACATATCAGCGTTCTATCATGATTGGGTGAGTGTAGATTGGATTTGGTTATGATTGATTTAGGTGGGTTGAATGCTTACATCAACCCACCAAATCATGATGCGACTACTTCGCTGCTATTTATTAGAGTTTATACTCATCCCTCAGAGACCAAAAACAAGCTTCATCAGTGACTATTTCTATAATTTGATTTGCTGTTTTGTAAAATATATCGCTTTGTTCCTCTATAGACATCGAACCAACAAAAACATCTAGCATTGGTTTTCGTATGTGTATGGGATGCCATTTGTTCTTATTCTTAACTTTATTATCATCTAAGTGATGATAAAATTCCCAGCCATTATTTAACTTTGTGATTTGTTTTGACACGTTTTCCACAAATTCAATATAGTGACTATTTGAGGGGTATTGACTATGTCGTTTTTTCTGAAAATTTAATATCAAACAAAAATCAGGCCCCTTAGCTCTGTTTATTGGTTTTGTACAATGATCTTTTCCATCTAATAGTATGCCGACAAATATTCCAGGTGTCCACGAATTCAACAAATTTAAACCCATCCTTCCCGATATTTCTCCATAGGCTAATCCCCTTTTTTCGTTTACAACAGATAACTCAAAGTCCTGTTTGATATTTTTTGACCAATCTTCATTCTCCACACGTTTTATCAGATTACCTATGTTTTGTTTGAGATCAATTGAAGCATAATAATATAAGATTGATTCATGTGATATGGGTGCAGGAGGCCCCATCCCCTCACTTTTTAATAGCCTCAAAAAATCTCCAAAAATGAATGGAGAATCACTATTTTTATCTAACCATGCAGAGATTAGCTCATATATATCGCTCCAGCATAAAGCTAAATCCGGATTCTGAGCATGTTGATACTTAGTCGCCGTAATAAGCACTATTTTACTCTCATAAAAATTTTTGCTGGCATAATCTTTGTAATTTTTTAACTGGTTTTCGTGAAGAGAACTCCAGGCCTTATTCTCAAATACAATAGCTGTGTTATTGGATAGGCAAACCATATCAGGGAAAACACCATCAAAGTTGTATTGGGTTATCCACTCACAATGTTTGCCATCCATTCCTAGTATTGGCATTTTAGATGAAATGTGATCAATAAAGAATTCACTGAAATCAGGGTGATTGTTAAGAATCCATGCAAAGGCTTCCGTGATAAAGTTCTCTAATGGATCTTTATTCTCTCGTGGGCGATATTTTCTTAATGATTCAAGTAAACCTGTTTCCATTTTATTTATCCAGAAATTAAAAGTTTTTTATTATCAATGAGTTAAATTACGCGAAGTCAAAACCAGCGCAAGCGTTTTATTTTCATAAAACGGGTGGCTTGTAGCAAAGCGCCTAGCCATCCTACGCTCGCTAGTTTTTTACGCATTTTGCAAAAATAAATAACGCAAAAGACGCAAAAGAACGCAAAATAGATTTTTAGGCATCGAATGCGTCTTTGGCGTGAAAACCTGTTTTGAGTAACGGCTAAAAGCTCATTTATGAAGACTTTGAATAAAACTCTATATGGTGGGCAGTACATCAACCCACCATAGTGCAACTAACTACTTAGCTGCAATTTCTTCTAACTTCGTGGCCCTAATAATCTGTCCATCTAAGGCGGCTTCTTTGGCGCTTTGCCCATAAGCAACGCTCATCAAAGTGCTGTAATACACTGAGGGGATATTGAACTTGGTACCATACTTTTTGTTGATCTGTTCTTGATAAACTTCT
>JAYQWI020000245.1:0-2631 GCA_035871815.2 Candidatus Parabeggiatoa communis | reverse complement strand
GACTTGGGTAAAGTCAAGGGCCAAATCACCGCGCACAATAAAGGTACAATCATCACCAGCCAATACCAAAGGGCGAGCGGGCATGATCGTAAATTGCCATACAGCGCCTTTAGCCACAACATCTATTATCGCCTGTTTTGCTGATTTAACAGTCGTCTTTTCAATGGCTTGAGAATAGGTTCTTAATACTTCAGCATAATGAGCGGCAGTGATTTCGTTAGCCAACAATTTTTCTTGGATGGCTTTTAACAACAGCCCCAAATTATTGCCATCGGCATGAACAATGGCAATATAACGGTTATTTGGAAGTAACGGAAAGATTTTCTCATTCGCCTCTTCTTGATCTTTCTCATCTAAATTGACGGGCCAATAGATATCCTTGTTGTCTATTTTCTTAATATCTAATTTATTAATCAGCGCCTTGCCTTTACGAAAAGCGCGTTTTTGATCTGTCGTTGTGTCTAAGCGTTCAGAACGATCTTTTGAACGAGCAACGGCCGGTTGCCCAGTGCGCGGGCTACGCGCTATCAAGGGGCCCGCTAACGGCAATTGCGGAAAAAAAGCATTATGATCATGTTTGAATAGATCATCGCGTGCCATTTTAAGGGCCGTTTTCAGACGAACATCTGTGGCCATGCCTTGGGCAAAGGTGAGGCCCGGAAAGGCCTGTTGTACACAAAATGTCCACACAGCCTGAAAGTTTTTAGCCTCATTGGCATTTGAAAAAAGGGCCTGAAAGGCACCACCCGCTTTGCGCGCAAAATTGACTTTGGAATCGTCTAAACCTAAGCTATTCAAAACTTTATCTAATAAATGTTCTTTATTTTCCTCATTGGATAAGGCTTCATCATGGCACAAATATTCGATTTGCTCACTCGCGCCAATCATATCCTTTAATTTACTACTATCAAGGATATAGTTTTGGATAGACTTGGCTTCAAAATAATATACTGTTGGCATGGTTATTATAGTTTTGATTATGACGGGGTAGTGTAACAGAATCACTATTAATAAAAGCATAAAATGGGAGGTTTGTCAAAAACGCTTGAGGCTATCCTAAAATTAATAAGATTATTGAGTTTTACCTTGAAGAAGAAAGTCATGGATTTGAACAGATAAAAATTAATGGCATTGAGGCAACCATACCTCAATTCCCAATCCACACTATTTGAACACCTATATTGGTTTGTTGGGATTACCCATAATGTCTATTAAAGGTATGCCAATAGGCTCGTCAATCAAGGGGATTGTTGTCACTTTTTTCTCATAATGAAAAATGAACGGAATGATGAAATGAAAAGGGGATGATGAAATGAAAAGGGGATAATGAAATGAAAAGGGGAGGATGAAAGGAAAAGGGGATGATGAAATAAAAAGGGGATAATGAAATGAAAAATGAACGGGATGAAAGGAGAGAGTTTTACGGCTTAAAAGTGTTGTAAAGCTTTGAAAAGGAAAGTTTGACAATAAAAAAGCCACAAACGTGGCGCGTTTGTGGCCATGCCAATAAGGAGATTTCAAATGAAAACAAGCCGCTATTTTGCCCGTTTTTATAGCGACTTGTCAATACCTGGTGACGGCGAACCCACAAATCCGACTAATGTTGTTATCGGTGTTTTATCCCTACGAACAAAGTAGACTTCTATGTCTAAACGTCGTAATTCGTCATCCGCGGTTTCAGATACTTTGATAATCCAATACCATTCACGTTCGGCCATCATGGCAGTGCCTTCTTTTTTCCCTACTGCTGGCCATTCTCCCCAGACTTGAATTTGAGTCAGTGCATTCATGGCAACCCAATGTGCCAAGGTTTTATCGCGTAAATAGCGGGCATTTTCGGCATTTTCAGTGGTGGTTTTTATCGCCGCTGATAGGGCAATAGCCAAAATGGCTAAGGCGACGAGGACTTCTAACAGTGTAAAGCCTTGTTTTTTATGAATACCGATGCCTCACACGATTTGGGTTGTTTATTTATAATAAGCGATTGATGAAAGCGTTTTGCATTTTAATGCGTTTTTGAGTTTTGGCGAAATAATAAATTGAACATCGAATAGGGATAAGCTTTATTCGTTTCGTTTTACTTGTTGTAGGCTCAATTCCCCAATGACGGTGCCGGTTATTCGGTAACGCATTGTTTCATCCGTTTCGGCGATAAATAGGATTTCAAAGGGGATAAATTCACCGCTAGATAATAATAATAGTTGCGGCGTATTTTTGGCCTGATTGAGGATAATCGGCTCACCTTCTAAATGGATTTCTGTGAATATGCCTTTAGGCAATGTGCGAGGGCGAAAAATATCGTCTTGTATTGTGAATGCTTGCCACTTTTGCGCTTGCAACACATAAAAGCGATAGCCTTGGTTGTCAAAAGAGATGCCCATTTCCTTGGCTTGCATAATAGCCTCAGTTCGGCCTAATTTCAATAAAGCTGCGAGACGTTGTGCTTCTTGCTCTAATTTTTGTGCTAAGCCGCCGTCGCCAATAGATAAGGTGGCAAAGCTTAAAATGACACCCATAATCACCATGACGATCATGATTTCTATTAAGGTAAATCCGTTGGTTTTATTTTGTAATTTGGACATGAGACTGGTTAGGTATGAGTATAATAAATGACATAAAGTAGAGACGCAC
>JAYQWI020000244.1:0-7338 GCA_035871815.2 Candidatus Parabeggiatoa communis | reverse complement strand
TTATCAGTTATCAGTTATCAGTTATCAGTTATCACCATTCTGAATTATAACGGAGTCAAAGTGAGGCTCTTTTCAAACTCATCAGATATAAATTGAAGATAATGATTATGATATATATTCTATATCAATGATTTAAATGATTTTATTAAGATTAGAATTCCTCATCACGAATGACTCATTACGAATAATTCCTTTCGTGCCTCTCCCACAGTTATAATCAAATAATGCTTTATTCTGAACATCTATGGCATATCGTTTGCCCTAAACGCTTTGTTTTTCATAAAACAATGTTACAGAGCTTGCTATATGAATAAAAAATGTCCTTTCAATCTCTCCTTGACAATGGGTTTATTAATGGGGTGTGGTGGGTATATGGGGCAAATTGCGGCGAATACGGTGGAACCGGTGATATCGATATCGGGTATTTAGCCAGACAAATTGCCCACACAGGCGAAAGTCATAGAAAATTATGACAAAGCAAGCGGCTGGTATGCATGGGCACTGAGTGGTTTGCAAGCACCTTATCCATCCAATTTCCGTTTTTTGGAAGAGCAAGAGGCTTGGTATACCCCATTTATAGAGGCAGGCATGACGGGACGTTATGACATACGGGGATGGCATCAGCAATAAACATTAAAAGAGGCCCCAGTGACAGCGCCTTTATGAAAGCCCCTGTTTTCGTGTGCTCTGGGGATTTTAGCTCTCTTGTACAAAAGTCATGACATAAGGGACTGACATTTTGTCATATCGCTATAAGCAACGAATAGAGGCACTTTTACCTCCTTTGTTTAAAAGTGACTCTGCCAAAATGTCATGAATCGTCGTTGTGAATACTTTCCACGTCATCCCGTGATTATCTAAAAAATCCAATAAAATCATATTATTAAGAACAATAAATCTCATCTGGTACACAATTTGCCATTGTAATAGAATATACACGCATCATGACGAAACTTTATGTTTCCCTTAATTCAGAATGTTTAGAGGATTGTGGTCTGATTTTATCAAGTCTGCCTATAAAGAAATATTATTGATGTCATTAGATATATTATCAGGTTAGGGCGTTTCAAATGCTTGATATTCTATCAGTAATTATAATCTGATAAAATAGAAAAGGCTTTTGTTCTCTCCTTATGAGGGAAACGGGTAGGGAATTAGAGATAAATTAGAATAAATAACAATCAATCAACATTAACGAAAGTGATGAGCTGTTTTTCTATACATATAAAAACAATGGCGTGTCCATAAAATATAACACAAGGGCTTGAAAACAGTTTATCAATAAAGACGGATGGATTTTTTTATGATTAAAAATCAATCAACGTTAACAAAATTGATGCTTTATTTTTATAATAATAAATAATGGCGTGTCCATAAAAAATAAATTAATACAAGGGTTTAGAACAGTTTATCAATACGTTACCAATATTGATAAACTGATTTTTTCAATGAATTTTATCACTTTATAGCTGATTATTTGGCTGACTTCTCCCTAACATTGGAGGAACACAGCAATCCGCTAGGCAGACACATCCAGCAGAAATGAGTGGTCTGTTCGGTATGAATGGCATGTCTGGTTTAGACGATATGAGTGCCGGCATGAGTGTTGGTTGGATACCTCCCTCCAAATAGAATTTTCGGCAAGAATAATAAAAGAGAGTTGATGTTCGTTTGATGAGTAAGCACAGGGATGTGCGAGTTTTTTTTACCCATCTTGCTTCTATTCTAAACGAAAAATTCTGATTGATTATTAACGAATTGGGGGGAACAATAACGGGTGTTTGCCTCATTTAAAAAAGCGAACCTACGTTTTTTTCCCTTTCAGCCGTGAGAATCAGAACAAATAACTTTCTTGATAAGTTATTCAATATTCTCAATATTATTGATTTAATTGATTAAAAAATTATAATGTTAATCAATATTGAAATAACAATAATCTAATTTGCTTTAATTTACAATTTTGTGCTTAATTCCAAATTCACTCTTATGTGAAAGGGTGGCAGAAGTTTTTTTTAACTGACTGATACACTCTCAATGGAAAAAGAGCATTATTCATTTTTGTCTTATTTAATCAATCCGTTTACTATTTATTTTAAGAGGTTACACAAAATGAGCAATGGTTCAACAGAACTGGAAACCGCTAAACTGTTTGTCAAAGAACTTTGCAGCAGAGCTGAAAACCACCGTGCTGTCAAGCATCCTTATTTGCAACGCTTGGCTAATGGTGATGTGCCAAACATTTTAGGTGCCATCCAGGATTTGACTTTTCAGTATCACGCTTACAGCGATGATTTTATACGCTACTTGACTGCCACGATTTCCTTGATGAAAGATCGCGAGCATAGAAAGGAACTCCTGAAAAACCTGACAGAAGAAACCGGTCAAGTCAGTCCAGAAGATGCTGAAGAATTGAAAAAGATTGGTATCGAATTGGAATGGGTTAACGGTATAGCCCATCCTCGTCTGTTTATCCGATTCCTTGATGCCATTGGGATTGATGACAAATATCGCAATGAACATTCGTATGCCGAAGAGGCTCTGATCTGGCGCGACATGTTTTATAGTCTTTGCTCTAAAGGTGAGGCTGCCCAAGCTTTGGGGGCTATCGGCTTAGGAACTGAGAATGTGGTAAAATTCGTCTATCAGCCGATTCTCCAAGCCATTGATCGTTACCTGCCGAATATTTCTCGGAAGGATAGAGTCTTTTTCGACTTACATGCCGCGCTTGATGATGAGCATGGTGAGGTGCTCACAGACATCGCTATAGAGTATGCGAAGACGGAAGAAAACAGACTCAGATTGAAAGAAGGGATGCTGATGGCATTGAGTATTCGTGAGGCTTTTTTTGATTCGATGGAACGACGTGCAGAGACAATGGCTACAGCCTAAACGTTGTTGATGATTCAAAGTGAATAGTCTGATTTTATTTGTTTGTTAAGTACTGAACCACAAATAAACAGGTATTTTACGGCAAAGGGCAACCACAAGGGATTGCCCCTACGCACATAAAAATTTATGCTTCAGTACTTAAATAGAGCTTCTTGCAAAACTCATTTTTTAATGGGGAATGGGGGAAACGACGTTTTGACGTTTCTTGCGAAACGCGGTTTCGCAATGGAGAGTTCCCAATGCCCGTTTTTTGGTGTTTTGCAAGTGCCTCAATAGAGAATTATTGATTATAAAGGAGAACAATGCGGTGTCTGATAATTACATATACTCTTCGCGGGATTTCGGCAAAACCAAGTCATACCTAGAAGTTTCCATGCCTGACAAGCTTATTCATAAAAATGTCACTGGGGGACAACTTGATGATGATTTTTCTACAGATCGCAAACATCCGGTTCATGTCGTCGATTTGCCTACAAGAGCGGTGAGTATGTCGATTGGTGGTCTTGATGCCGGTAAAAGTACCCGTAATCATCGTCATTCATACGAGACGATCATCTATGTCCTTAAGGGTAATGGGCATAGTATCGTTGAAGGTCAGCGCGTTGATTGGGAAGCGGGAGACGCTATTTTAGTGCCACGCTGGGGTTGGCATCAACACTTCAATGACAGTAATGAATACTGCGAGTATATCGGTGTTGAAAACGCACCTATGTTGCAAAACTTGGGATTGGCGTTAAGGGAAGAGCAGTAGCCTTTTCTTGTCATTGTGTAATAGGCCAACCATAAGAATTGCCCTAGAAGATTTTGCTTGCCCTCACAGATGCTTGCCTTTTTACCAAAAAAAGGCATCTTTTAAAAGGGGGCAACGATAATGCTCTTACAATATTGCGCTTACCTTCACAGAGCTTATCACTTTCACGAAACTGCGTCATGTAACCCCCCTTGTGCTTATCCCCCTCCTTGTGCTTGCCTAAGTCTGTCTTTTTTTATAAATCACTTTTGAAAAAATAATTAAGTTAAAGAAAATACATTATAAAAATGAAAATATTTATTTTTAGCGCGTTTTGATTTAATAAATCAATCTAATATTATTTCATCACTCATCTCAAACCTGTTTTTGTCTATTAATTATAATTAATTATCAATTAATAATAAATAAATTGAAAGAATTCTGTTTTTTTACTTATTTATTTTTAATTTAAATCAATAAGACTTGTCCGTAAATAATTTTTTGGCTAATAAAAACAAATCTTTAAATTAACAAACCCCTTATTTTCGGACATCTATAATTAAAAAATAAAAATTCTCATTCAAATTGTTCTTCAGCGTTTTTGCAAAATTCGTCATTGCGATTGGCATTTTGCAAATTATCTTATGATAGTATGAAAAATAATCCAAGTTGTTGTCTATCCCTACATGCCCGCTCAAATTAAATTGACACCGGTTTGGAAGGCTAATCAATTAGGCTTGGACATCATAAATCTCAAGGTTTTGATTGAAAGACTAAAGTTTCTATTATATAGATTCTCAAATAAAATAAATAATTTCTTTGGTAACCAGAGGGCTTTCGCGGTGGTTTACCCCTACAACATTTGATAGAATGCTCTAGGGGCGAACCGATGTGTTCGCCCTCTTTTGACTGGATAGCAACTTGAGCAAAAGGGCAGACACGCAAGGCCAGCCCCTACGCGACATTTGATGGAATGGTGTAGGGGCGAATCGATGTGTTCGCCCTCTTTTGACTAAATATTTATTTAAGGAAAAATTATAAAGAGGAAAACGATGGCAAAAAATTTTATGACTCCGGCTGAAACAGCCCAAGCATTTATTGGTGTTGGCAATTACAAAGTCAAAATGCCTATTTCTAAGGTAATCGTCTCATCTTTCCTTGCAGGTGCTTATATTGCATTGGCTGCCCAAGTTATGACCACCGTGACTCACGATATGGCTGGGTATTTTGGTGTTGGATTCAGCAGTTTTATTGGTGGGTGCGTGTTCGGTATTGCCCTCGTTCTTGTCCTCGTTGCCGGTTCTGATCTCTTTACGGGTAACTGTCTTCTTTCCATGGGCTGGCTAAATAAAAATTTAACCAGTAACCAAGTTCTAAACAACTGGGCGCTTGTTTATGGGGGCAATTTGATTGGCAGTTTATTCCTCGTTTGGATGATGTATAGCAGCGGTATTTGGGACGGACATGGTAGCCAAATCGGTGCCCATGCGGTATCCATAGCGTATAAAAAGACCCATTTGACGTTTTTGGAAGCCTTTGTCAGGGGTGTTGGATGTAACTGGCTAGTTTGTCTGGCTGTCGTTATTGTTGCAGCCGGGCAGGATACGATGGGGAAGATTTTGGGGGCTTGGTTCCCAGTAATGGTATTTATCGCCAGCGGTTTTGAACATTGTGTCGCCAATATGTTTATTATTCCAGCGGGTATTATTGCTTCGTTGGATCCTGCGGTTGCTGATGTTGTCATGTCCAATCATCCTACTTGGGAACTCAGTTCCTTGAATATTTACACCTTTGTCGTTCACAATCTGATTCCCGTGACTTTGGGCAATATTGTGAGTGGTGCTGGACTTGTTGGGGCTGTTTATTGGTACTTGTATGTCAAAGACACTCAACCTGCAACAGCTTAGAATGAATGGTTTATAGGCCTGGGATACCACACACGTTAGTCCCGCAGAAATAGTGCTTTTTATGTGATTAATTGATTTGACTACCTTATCCATTCGTAAAATCAATCTCACACAAAGACACAAAGGCGCAAAGGCGCGTCTTCGAGAAGGCAAGGCTTTGCGTCTTTGCGTTAACCATTGTTTTTGAACTGATTTTTGTCTATAACAGGAGAAAGTAAATGGAAAATAAAGAGGTTGATGACATTTTGCAAGAATTAAAAGAAGAGCATAAGGAATTTATCGAATTGCTCAAAATAACAAACCAAAAGCTTGATAAATTAGTCGATATAATGGAAGATAGCAAAGCAAAAGCGACGGACAGTGCCATGTAATCTAAGAGCACTGAGCCTTTTAGGCTTGGGATGGCATAATCAGCCCAGTACCTTAATTTACTGATTTTAGTGAGGATTGTTTTTTATATGGGAAATGAAAACCACAGTACGCCTAACAACGTTGATAATCAGGAGCAAATACCTCACAACAATTCTCTTGTTATTGGCGCAATGAGTTTGGTCATGTTAATTGTTATTGTGGCCGGTTTCACAAGCTTATTAAATAATAAAAAGATTGCGGCGCTTGAAACCCGATCAAGTCAATTAGAGGCCAGTTTGCAAGTTTTGCAAAAAGAGACTGCCACCTCAATGACAACACCACAAAATGCTGTATTTGAGGCTTTGAAGGAAGAAAAGGCCGCTTCAATCAAGCGGCAAAATGCGCGAAACGAGAAAGCGGACTTAAAAATAGAAGCACTTGATGCCCAATTGCAAACCTTGAAACAGGCCGTCACGGTTGCACAAAATCGGCAAGATGAGCAAATCAAAGCATTGGCAGTTCAAGTCACTCAATTAGAAACGACTTTGAAAGCTGATCTCAAAGTATTAGCTCAAGAACAGAAGGAGAAAGTGAAGGGCTTAGAGGCCCAGCTGCAAACCGTGAAAGAGGAAAACACGGTTGCGCTTAACCAACAAGGTGAGCAGATCAAAGCTTTGTCTCATCAAGTGACTCAACAAGAGACGGCCGTAGGTGAACTGACGACAGTGGTTCAAGCGCAAAACGATCTGATCAAGGGATTATCGGCAGATAATCAAACATTAACAGAAGAAAGCGCAAGCTCACAAGCGGCTCTGATTGAACAGTGGTCAACTCAATTCACTCAATTGAAAGCTGAGATAGCCTCTCAGACTGAAGCGCAAACGAAGAGATTCGAGGCGCTAGAGGCCCAATTGCAAACCTTAAAACAGGAAGAAAACTCGAAAGCGGAAAAAGCGGTTACTGATGAACAACAGAATGAAGAACAAACAACTGACTCATCAAATGAACCGGCGTAATTAGAGTAATGGTGGGCAACAATAAATACGTTACCCACCCTACAAATATGTTGGAATTTATAGATAACTGATAACTGATAACTGATAACTAAAGAGGAAATTTCATGAGCCACAGTGCTTTCCCCCCTCAACAAGGACTCTATGATCCCATTAATGAACACGATGCCTGTGGTGTGGGTTTTATTGCCCATATTAAAGGACATAAAAATCATGAAATTATTAACCAAGGGTTAGAAATACTGAAAAATCTGACCCATCGTGGCGCAGTGGGGGCCGATCCCCTCGCAGGTGATGGTGCTGGTATTCTTATTCAAACACCTGATGCGTTTTTGCGCGAAGAATGTGCAAATGTGGGTATCACTTTGCCAGAGAGTGGTGAGTATGGTGTTGGCATGATATTTTTGCCACGCGATGCTGAAACCCGTGCGGCTTGTGAAAAGTTGAT
>JAYQWI020000243.1:0-7160 GCA_035871815.2 Candidatus Parabeggiatoa communis | reverse complement strand
TGTAGGGTGGGTAGGAGCGTAGCGGAAACCCACCATTTGTGTGCTTCGATATCCAAAGGCCGCGGAGCGGTGGGTTTCCGCTTCGCTCCTACCCACCCTACATTTCAATTTTTTTATATCTTAATTAATTACATTTTGACTTATGTATAACGATGATAGGTTCGCCCCTACAGCATTGAGGCTCTTTTAGGGAGCAAAATACAAATACACTTTAATGAGAGTTCAAGATGAAACCATTTTGGATTTTGTTGATCTTGTTTTTTAGCGTGTTTTGGAATCAAGTGAGTGCTTTAAACATACAGGCCATAACGCCCTTTTATGAAATTGCTCCGCAAGCTAAACATCGTATCATGGCTATGGCTTTGAGTGAAAACGGCGTTTGTTGGATAGAAACGGTGACTCCGGCTCAGTTGAGAATGGATAAATGGCTAGAGCAAGTTTCACCTATTCAAATCAAAGCACTTGAATATCACAAGGGTGAAGCACAAGAACGTTTAGTTTGGCAAGACAATTCGGCAGTGGGTAATACGATTTATGCTTACCAAATGGGTAATGGTTTTTTAAGTTTGACTTATACTCACCTTGATTTAATTCCTCGTACTGAAACAATGACGGTGGCCCTACAAAATCAACATTGGGGCATCACCAATCGCTCTCAAGCCTTCTCGCCGATAGACTCATTATCGTTGCCTTTTGAAGAGAACAATGAGGTTATTTTACCGAGTTTTTATCCCATTGTTAAATATTTCCGATTCACTGAAAAGCAATTGGAAATCGCGGTATCAGCTAAGGTGGGCATGAATACAGTGCGTTTTGCTTTACCGTTGCCTCAAGTGTTTTCTACTGAAATCGGGGCCCATTTTGAACGTCAACAACGATTAGGATATTTAAAGACACAAGCCAATCTTAATCAACAAACTTTGGTTTGGGGTGAGCAAAATAACCCTGTTGTTTTTTTTATGGCCGCCTTTAATCGCCTCTTAATCAAGGCGTTGGAAAACTATGTTGCTGGATTAAGTTATCAAGCAGAGGGTATTAACCAAATTAATGCGGTCAAGTTTTTTAATTTAATGCGCTTATGGCGCGATAAGGATGAGTGGACGGTGGCACAGCAACTTGATATAGATCGCTTTTTAGCCCGTCAATCTGATCAATTAAAAAATAGCTTATTAGTCATACCGGTTGCTGATTCACGTTTTAGTTTGTTATTTTCTGCTTGGCATCATTTGGCCTGGGTGGTTCCAGAACACAGTCAAATCAATGTCAGGGGTAGCGTACACGTTTTAGAACAGCCTTCTCTAAAAACAGTCTATTATCTTAAAGGCTCCTTACCTGATTTTATACCCACTTCTCAGGAAACAAAACAGATTAATGCTTGGATTAAAGGGCAGCTTGCCACCACGCCTCGTTTAGTCACAAAAATACCTCCCGTTTCAACAATCGGCCTCTCCTCTCTTCCAGATAGTTTGGCAAGTCTTGAGATAACTCCTTTGCATATTGAGGATCATCATATTATTTTAATCGCCCGTTTAGACAGCCGCGAGGCCGGTATTTTTGAAAATATGTTGACAGAAGGTACGGTTTTAGAAATGCGTTTGAATACTGAAACTTTAGGTTTTGAAAGCAAGACGCAGCCCATCATTCCGCTTGCGCTTGAAGTGAAAAAGGAGGTTATGACAAGAAGGGTGATTGATAAAAACTACTCAATCAAAATCATTGTTAACCGTGAAAAATTGGAAAGCTTCTTTGACTATGATAAGTCACCAATGATTGAGGTGAACTATCAGGGGCGTATTAAAACCCTTCCCTTGTTTTTAGACAAAACCGATTACACGATTGAATATCCGCTTAAACGAGATATCAATAATGATCCGATTTATCGCTTTTTATGGCGAATGCCTGATAATCGAACGACTTCTTGGGAAAAGGCTGATATGCCTTTTGTGTTGATATCTTTGTCTGAATCAAACAAGTTGAAGCCATGAATAAGATAAAGGCTCTCGTCATTTTAATCCTGTTGATTTCAGCTTGTGGAGGTTCTGCCACAGAGATCACGGCCCAACTCCATTTGATTAAGACGGCTTTTGATGTGGATCACCAAACTCTCCCTGTTCAAATGGGCATTGTACAAGGAACGATACAATTTAATGGTGATGAACAATTGGTTTGGGCTACACTGAAGTCGTCAATCGGTTTCATTCAAGGTTCTGTTTTTCAAACGGCTACACAAACCTGGAGGTTGGAGGTGTCACTCACGCCTCAACAATTGACGTTATTAGAACAGACTCTAAAAATACAAGTGTTCAACCTGCTCTCGGTTTGTGGTGAATATCAGACTTTAGAAAATGCACCCTATGAAGTGATTTTTGATTGGACAAAGATTCTTAATGTTTTAAAAACCAATCCAGTCAATACCCTTAAAGGTTTGCATCTTACCGTAGATCATTTAGTGAGAAGGGGGGCGATTCAATTTTCTGAAGCACCGAATGATATGGCTAAACAGGCTGTTGTTTTTATTCTGCGTCGCCAACTATTTGAATATTATCAAATTGATGGGCAATTAGCGATTCGTTTGCGCTATCCTATCCCGCAACAAGCCACGAGAACGTTCATTCATAGCCCTGCTTATGTGGAACAAGTCTCTCTTTTTCCCGTTGAAGTGAGACAACAGACTTCTACAAAATGGACAGAAAGCGCTTACCGGGTACAAACGGTTAAATTCTATATTGATCTTGAACTCAAGCCGTTCAGTGGAATCAGGCTGATTGCTTTGCAAAGTGAAATAAGAGATCACAAGGGATATCGTCAACCTGGACAAGTCTTACCGATTCAAAAACCAAATCAACGATATAGCCAAACTTTTAGCTTTATTCATGATTCTAAATCGTCTTATTTGGTTTATTGGGGGAAAATTTTTTTGGAAAATGGGTCGGTTATTAATTTGCCTAAAATTCGTCAGGAAATCACCGGATTCATCGCACCCAATATCGAACTCAATTCCGTTGTGTCATCCATAATGAGAGGAGATTAATTAATGCCAAAAATGAATGCGATTGTTTTGATGATAGGCTTGATAATGAGTTATCCCGTTTTTGCACAAGATATGTTGATTTACCTTGATATAGAGTCACCCAATGCAGAAGGGGTTCTGACTTATTTACCCGAAAATATTTCTTTACCAGTACGGGGTACAGAGCCTGATGACAAACTCACTCGCCCTTGGTTTCCAGCTTTACCGATTTTGGGGAACTATACCCTTGCCGAAGTCAACGATTTACCTCAATTTGGGCCCGTTATTCGCCTAGAAGCTCAAACCGGTAAGGGTAAACTATTACAACGTTTAGGCAAAGGGGGATTAGTTTTATTGAGTGATCTGAATGCCTCTGGTTTATGGCGTTCAAAAGCGAACACACCTTTGAACTCTTTTGGTGTTTTAAGCGTGATTGATAAAGCGGCATTCAGCCAATTAGCCTCACAATTCAGGATCGGCATACCGGTTGCTATCCAATCTCTTGCAGAAAAGAATAAAGTACGTTGGTTCCATCAAGAAAGCGTTGATTATTGGTTATCTTCAAAAGGATTACTTGTTCCCGTACCTCCATATTTTGTCACAACGGAAAAATTAGAAAAAGCTATCGTTTTGGAGAGTGAAACAGCCCAAGTGTTAACCTTAGAAATCCAAGAGAGTTTTGTTGGGCTAAAAAAACCAGATAGCCTCCAAAACCTACCCTTTCCCCCAATTCATAAAGTGAATATTACCATTTGGCGAATTTCTGAAACGGGCAGCACAGAATTTGTGTCTCGTGCAGAAACGAATACTAATGCGCCTTTTATTTTTCAAAAAACGATTCCAAAAAGACTCAAGCGTGGAGATAAAATGGTTATTCTCTGTACTGAGCATCTTGATCTAGAATTAGAGGCGACTTTAGAGATTTCTGAATTACTCTCTCAAGCCCAAACAGCATTGCCTGATAGTTTTACCTTATTAAAATTAAAAGCGTGGTTAAATCAACAAACCGCCAATCCGCTCATGACACAATTGATCATCAGTCGCTTGATTGAACAAGCTTTGCGCCCAATAAAAATTATTGATGAAAATATAGAATGGACTTGGCATAGTGATTCAAATGAAATGAAATTGGATGGTTTGTTTTATCCGTTGCTTCGAGTTTTTGTCTATGCTTTGTGAATGGATTTGCTTTACTGGATGGAGTCGAATGTTTTAACTTTGGCATGATATTATTCGTAGGGGCAATCCCTTGTGGTTGCCCTTTTTTATGATAGAGAGCAAACGATAGCCATGAAAAAATTGATTTTTTTATTAAATATCAGTTATTTATTAGCCACAATGTCTGTGATGGGACAAGAAAGCATTAAATTAGCAATAGAAGACTTTCAGATATCACCCATACTTGCTGAAACGTTATCAAGCGCAGACTTGAGTAGCCGATTTAGAGAGATTGCGATTCAATATAGCGCGAAATATGAAATTGTGCCGTCAGTGGGAACCATTGAGGCGATATTGCAACGTCTGAAAATAGAATGTCGCTTAGGAGCTTGCCCTGATCCTAATCAATACCCTGAATTAAGAAGTGTTAAAGCTGATAAAATTTTAAAAGCACAAGTGTCTTTTTCTGATCGTCGATTGAGACTTTCAGCAAGACTGCTGAATAAAAAGTCATTTAGCCAAGAGCGTACATTTCATAAAAAGATGACTAGCCGTATTGTGACTGATGAAGCCTTGTGCTTATTTTGGCAACAAATCGAACCCGATGTGAGTTTTAACATTGGGATATGTGTTCCGAAGGTTTGGGCCTGTGACGAGCGGCGCGGCGAAACTTGCCCAATCCAATTGGCAGGCTATTCCGTTTGCACAATGCCTAGCAAATTAAGCGACACAATAGCCTTTAAAATGGGAAATTGCTCTGTCAATGTTTTTACGCAAGGGCCGTTAGGTGAATTTATCCTTAAACCCCAAAATCGGATTGCGGAACTCACCGTTAAGTCATTGATGAAAAATAAAGCCTGTATTACTTTAAATGATAGGCCGTCTCGCAATTCTATTCGTGTTAAAATTATGTGCGATAAAAGGGGCTTTCCTTAAACTCAAGATGAGGAGATTTTGAGATGACTGCCCAGCTGCTAACACCAACGAAACAAAAATTGGTGTTTATAATGATGTGTTTTACAAGCATTATGTTTTTTTTGCCGTCTTTTGCATACAGTTTCAAAGATTTTGATAATTTAAGGCCTTGTAATAACTGTAATTTTCCAGAAATGCAAAATTTATGTATTATGGCACGTCATTCAAAGGGTTATTTGCCAGTAGTCTCTCCTGATGAAAGAGTCTGTTTGTGTCGTTGTGGTTGGATACCTTCAAATGGAGCTTGGATCGCGGATATTCTCTTTCCACTCAAGAAAGATGATAATTTTTGTCGTGATTGTAACCCTTTTCAAAAAATCACAAACCAGATTTGTAATAATAAAAGAAGTCTAGAGGGTATTATAAAAAAAGTGGGTCAATATGCGACTCATATAGAAAAAAATAATCGGGAATGCGTGTGTCCTTGTCGTCCCTGCCATTTTGGTCAAAATCAAAACATTAATTTGGACATATCGCCTATGATTCACCCTTCTCGACGGTTGATACAGTTTTATATTAAAAATCATGAATCTAAGTGGGTATGGTGTCGATACATCAAGATATATGTCGATTATAGGGATAACAGAAATCAGAATATAGGGCGACGTAGAGTGACTATTAATGATGTGATTTTGAAGTCAAATCTTTTGCAATTTGAGGTAGAAGCTGGTAAAGAGATTATTGGCGATTTAGAGGCGCAATATGATAGGCCCCGTATCCACTCTATCTATGATGTGCCTGAGTATGATTGTTGTTATTAAAAACATCTGAGCATGATGGGTTTCGCTACGCTCTACCCATCCTACTTTGCTTATACCTTTATCCAGTGATTACAAATTACCAAACAAGAATATGTGGGTAGAAGAATTAAGATTGGAAAATGTTCGTTGCTTTGAAAAAGCAACGCTGACATTCTCTGAAAAAGGACAACCTTATGGTTGGATCACTTTTTTAGGTGAAAATGGCGGTGGTAAAACGACTGCCTTGCAAGCATTAGGGTTATTGTTAGCTGGGCCTGAAGGTGCGGGGTAGTTGACACGGCCAATAGGTTGGCTTCGTGATGAACTCTAAGTCGGTCAAATCGCTACTCGTCTTCATCAAGGTGAGCATGATCCGGGCTTATTTGGGGAAGATAAGAAGCTGGAACGTGTTTTTGATTACCGTTATTTTATAACGGCTAGTCAACCTATGACTATTCGCAATGAAATATTCACTGAACCGACTATCGTGGAAAATAAGGATAGTGGGTTGACTTGGTTGCGTCAAAATGCATTGACTTCAAAAGCACAAGGTTGGTTTGCGGTTGGTTATGGGCCTTTTCGCCGTTTAACGCGCTCTCATCAATTCATTCTCCCTGCTTTGGCGCAACCAGCACGATTTAATCATTTCATTACCCAATTTGATGAGGAGCAACCGTTAGCTGCTTTTGAACAGTGGATGCTTTATCTTGATTATCGTATTCTTAAAAGCAATGATGAACAAGCAAAGCGTCAAAAGAAATTGGGGGTGGACGCGATTAATCAAGTGTTGCATAAAGGTGTCGTTTTTGATTCTGTGACTTCTGAAGGCCGTATTTTATTTAATCTGGGTGGGCAAAAAGTGCCGACGATTGCCTTGAGTGATGGTTATCGTAGTGTGTTGGCTTTGATGGGCGAGCGCCCAAGTTAGCGGGTGTGACACGTTGGGATATTCAAGATATCTTGTCTCAACGTGGAATCCCTATTGAAATTGACTGTAGCCAATCTGTTGATGAGATGGTTGCGCTGACTAAACGCTTGGAATGCAAGGGGTTGTTATGCTCGTCGTAAGTGATATCCATATTTTAAGTGCTTTGACAGCGTGTGAGCCTTTGTCACTTGGGCCGCTTGTCGCGTCGCTTTTCCCTCCAGATTACCTCCAGATTATCTTTTCAATCCCGCCTACTGTGGGCAAGCGAGCGATTCGTTTTTGGTGTTGTTCTTCACTTCATTGTCGCCCGCTTACCCACCCTACATTTTATCAGCGTTAATCATGATAA
>JAYQWI020000242.1:0-5076 GCA_035871815.2 Candidatus Parabeggiatoa communis | reverse complement strand
CCCAGATGAAATGAGTTTAATGCGCGCCATACGCTTATACCGTCGTCGAGAAATGGTACGCATAGCTTGGCGCGATTTAGCCGGATGGGCCCCCTTGGCTGAAAGCTTAAAATCATTATCCGATTTAGCCGATGCCATGATTGATGCCCCATATCAGTGGGTTTATCAACGTCTAACTGCCCAATTCGGTACACCCACGGATAGCCAAGGTAATCCTCAACCCTTAGTGGTGCTTGGACTCGGTAAATTGGGGGGACAAGAATTGAATTTCTCCTCTGATATTGACCTCATTTTTGCCTATCCAGAGCAAGGTGAAACGACCGGTGTCAGACGGCCACGATCCAATCAAGAGTTTTTTATACGCTTAGGCCAACAACTGATAAACGTTTTAGGGCAAATCACCGCAGAGGGACAAGTTTTTCGCGTTGATATGCGCCTGAGGCCCTTCGGTGACAGCGGCCCCCTTGTCATGAGTTTCTCCGCAATGGAAGACTATTATCAATCCCATGCACGAGATTGGGAACGCTATGCCTTAGTGAAAGCCCGTGTTGTTGCCGGCGACAAAGCAGAAGGCGAATCACTACTGAAAACCTTACGCCCTTTTGTCTATCGTCGCTATTTCGACTTCAATGCCTTTGAATCCCTACGCAATATGAAGGCCCTGATTGATCAAGAAACCAGTCGCAAAGGCCTCAATAATAATATCAAACTCGGGCCTGGTGGCATTCGTGAAATCGAATTTACTTGTCAAGTTTTTCAATTGATACGCGCTGGACGGCAACCTGCATTACAAGTGCGGCATTTACTCACCACCCTAACGCAACTCGAACAATATCAACTGCTTCCCAAAGAAGCGGTCACCCATTTGCGCGAAGCCTATCACTTTTTACGCCTCACCGAAAACCATTTACAAGCCATTGAAGATCGGCAAACGCAAACCTTACCCGACGATCAACTCAATCAAACCCGTTTAGCCTACAGCCTCGGCTTTTCTGATTGGAATCACTTTCTGGCCCAACTACTCCACCATCAAACTCAAGTACACATTGAATTTGAACAAGTGATGGCCGCTAAACCCGCAGCCAAAAGCATTGATGCCTTGCAATCTGTCGAATCGAACCGTTGGCAAAGCTTATGGATGGGAGGACTCAATGATCCGGAATCCGCAAAATTGTTATTACACGGTGCCGGCTTTCAAAATGCAGAAGCTGTGCTACTTCATCTACAACAATTGCTTGAATCACGCCCCATTCAGAAACTCACGCAACAAAAGCGAGAAAAATTAGATACCTTAGTGCCCTTGATCATCAGCGGCGCGATTGAGCAGCAAAACCCTGAAGAGGCACTACACCGTACTTTGAAGTTTATCGAATCCGTTGCACAACGCAGTGTTTATCTCGCCTTATTGATAGAACGTCCACACGTTTTAAAACAACTCGTGCGTTTATGTGGCGACAGTGCTTGGATTGCTGAACAAATCACCCGCTATCCCCTATTACTAGATGAACTACTCGATCCCCGCAGCTTATACGATCCCCTCAAACCCGATGAATTAGAACAAGCCCTGCAAGCCCAATTAGCCCATCTGCCCGAAGATGATTTAGATATGCAAATGGACAGCTTGCGTCAATTCAAACGCACTTCTATCTTACACATCGCAGCTGCCGAATTGTCCGGTAATCTAACGGCACCCGTTGCCAGCGACTATCTCGCTGCAATAGCAGACTGCTTAGTCAGACGCGCCTTATCAATAGCCTATCACCACCTCATCCAAAAACATGGCGAACCGCGTTACCAGGATCAAAATGAAACGCACACAGCGGAAATGTGCATTATTGCCTACGGCAAAGCGGGTGGCATAGAACTGAGTTATGGTTCCGATCTTGATCTCGTTTTCTTGCACAACTCGCATGGCAACCAACAATTCACAGATGGCAATAAACAATTGGATAATCAAGTCTTTTTTGCGCGTCTAGCCCAACGCATTATCCATATCATGACCAGCAATACCCCCTCTGGCATTTTATATGAAATTGATTCCCGTTTACGGCCAGACGGTAAATCAGGCCTCTTAGTCTCCTCATTTGACGCTTTTGAAAGCTACCAACAGCAAAATGCTTGGACATGGGAACATCAAGCCCTGATACGCGCCAGAACGATAGCAGGCAGCCCGCGTCACATCGAACAGTTTGAGAACATCCGTAGTCACATTCTCAGCATCCCCCGCGATCCTGACAAATTAAAACAAGAGGTTTGCGATATCCGAGATAAAATGCGGAACAATTTAGACAAAAGCCAACCCGCGCTGCCTCCCTTTAACGACAACGATCAGTTTGATTTAAAACAAGGCCTTGGTGGCATAGTTGATATTGAATTTCTCATCCAATACCTTGTTTTACGTTGGGCCGCCGATTATCCCAGTTTGCTCGATACAACCGGGATGCTACCCCTGCTAGGGCTATTTGCCAAACATGCGCTACTTGAAGAAACCGCCTGTAGCCAATTAAGCGAAGCCTATCAAACTTACCGTACCCAAACCCATCGTTTAACCTTGCAAAATCAACCCACATTAATCAAGCATGAAGACATTGCCACACATCGAGAACACGTCATGCACTGGTGGAATGCTTCAATGATTAATGAACAATGAACAGAACGACAAGGATTGTTATATAACGACAAGGATTGTTTTATAAGAAAGGATATAACGACAAGGATTGTTTATAAGAAAGGATTTTAGAAACGAACTTCGTATCGACGCGATGCCTCGCGTCTCTAAGTAGTACACTTTCGATAAATCCGCTTTTAAATCCTTTTTTTTATATACAATCTTTGTCGTTATTATCCTTGTCATTATTGATGTTCGCTTTTGAAAAGTAGTATACTTTCCAAAATAAGCTTTAAAAATCCTTTTTTTATATACAATCATTGCAGTTATCATCAATCATCAATCATCAATCATCAATCATCATCGGAGAACTGAATGTACCGACAACTCATTGTATTTTGTTTATTGTGTTACAGCTCGGCCGCCCTACTGGCCGGCGAAGTCCATGAATGGACACTAGACAACGGCCTACACTTGATCGTCAAAGAAGATCATCGCGCCCCCGTTGTTGTTAGCCAAGTGTGGTATAAAGTCGGTTCAAGCTATGAACAAGAAGGCAAAACCGGCTTATCACACATTTTAGAACACATGATGTTCAAAGGCACCCAAAAATATTCGCCTGGCGAATTTTCCCGCATCATGGCCGTCAATGGGGCCAGTGAAAATGCTTTCACTGGCAGCGATTACACCGCTTATTTCCAAACCATAGAAAAAAGCCGCCTCAACCTCAGCTTTGAAATGGAAGCGGATCGGATGCAAAATCTCGTCTTGAGAGAAAAAGAATTTACCAAGGAAAGACAAGTCGTTGCAGAAGAACGCCGTACCCGTACTGAAGACAGACCGATCAGCCGGCTGTATGAAACCTTTCGGGCCACCGCCTATCAAACCAGCCCTTATCAACACCCCATCATCGGGTGGATGAGTGACATCCAAAATTACAGATTAGGCTATCTGCAAAACTGGTATCAACGCTGGTATGCCCCCAATAATGCCACCGTTGTTGTGGTTGGCGATGTGGAACCTGAAGCCGTATTAGCCCTAGCTAAACAACACTTTGGCCCCCTCAAACCCCGTGAAATCATCCCCCCTGTTTCGCGTCCAGAAGTAGAACAATTTGGCATCAAACGCATCACCGTCAAATTGCCCGCCAAACTCCCTTATTTAATCATGGGCTACAAAGCGCCCGTATTAAAAACCATTGCCGAAGAAAACCAATGGCAAGTTTACGCGCTAGAAGTCCTCGCCTACATACTAGACGGTGGCAACAGTGCTCGTTTATCGAAACACCTCGTGCGGGGACAAGAGATAGCCAGTAGTGCCAGTGCCAGCAACAACCCCTTTAGCCGCTTAACCGACTTATTGACTTTCAGCGGCATACCCACACAATCTCATACCGTAGCCGATTTAGAAAAGGCCTTTCGGGAACAGATTGAACAACTGCAAACCACCTTAGTCGAACCTGCCGAATTGGAACGGGTTAAAATCCAACTACGCGCCGCCCAAGTGTACGAACTCGACTCCATCTTCTATCAAGGGATGAAAATAGGCATGTTAAACAGCATCGGATTAGACTGGCGATTATTTGATCGCTACTTAGATAACATCAAAGCTGTCACGCCTGAACAAATACAGGCCGTCGCCCGTGAATACCTGATAGACGATCACCTAACCGTAGCCGTCTTAGAACCACAACCTATTTAATGGTTAATATTCATTCCAACTTTGTGGTAATTTTAAAAGGGCGAACACACAGGTTCGCCCCTACAATATTCTCAAAGGGGCGATAACGAAAAAATCCCCAAAGCTTGTAGTGGCGAACCTGTGTGTTCGCCCTCCCCTTTCATCCGTTATAATTAACTCATCCGTTATAATTAACAATTAACCCGTTTTTACAAAATATTTCAACTAAACAGGAGTTATCCATGCAAATAATCCCCCCCCCATTTTGGAAAGTGCTGCTATTATTGATTTTGCCGCTACTCTGTCACAACGCTTTTGCCATACCAACGATTCAACACTGGCAAACAGACAACGGCACGCGAGTCTATTTTGTGCCCGCACCCGACTTACCCATGGTTGATATTGAAATCGTCTTTGATGCCGGCAGCGCCCGTGATGGTGAACAATCTGGGCTCGCCATGCTCACCAATGATTTACTGAGTGAAGGTGCGGCCGGGCACTCTGCTGATCAAATTGCAGAACACTTTGACAACTTAGGCGCAAAGTTGGGCAATTCAGTAGGCAACGACATGGCAAACGTCAGTCTCCGCACTCTCAGCGAAGCGGAACTACTGCAACCCGCCGTCAAGATGCTCGCCTTATTACTGGCCAAACCCGATTTTGAAGCCACCGCGTTTGAACGCATCAAACAACAAACCTTGATTGGCCTGAAATACCAAGAGCAACAACCCAGTAGCCTCGCAAAAAAAGCGTTTTATCAAAACGTCTTTGGCAAGCATCCTTACGCC
>JAYQWI020000241.1:0-4746 GCA_035871815.2 Candidatus Parabeggiatoa communis | reverse complement strand
CCCCAAAATGCCCCTTGAGGGTAAAGATGTTCATAGAAGGCTTTGGCTACCATTTCAGGATCGTTTCTAAACACGCCACATCCCCAGGCCCCTAATACTAAAGCATCACAGCCATAAGAAGCTGCTAGGCTCAGGATTTTTGAACTCCGTTCCTGAAGCACTTGGGGTATTAAGCTTATCTTGTCAGATTCATTCCGATAAACTACGCCCGCATTGGGAGCGGGGCTGGTTATGAAATCAACTGAATACGGTTCGTCTAAAAGGGTGCCATTATCTTGTCGAAAGATGGGGCAACGGGGAGAGTAAATAACATGATCAGAATAGAGGCAAGATTTTTGGGAACGGTGATAATCATAATGTAATCGGCATTTCAGTAAACTGTGATATAAACCCGAACTGCGTGCCAAACTCTCCTCTTGAGCATGAGCGCCATTGAGAAACCCGCCACCAGGGTTTTTTGCGGAAGCAAAATTTAAGACACCAACACGATGATAACCTTCAACCTCGACAAGACGTTTTGCGCCCACTAAGCTGGTTTCATTCACGACGTCATAGGCCGTGTGGGAAAAAGGTTTTGTGCCTGATAACACTTGTTCTCGCATGTTGTTCAGCATTTCTGGCGTATAACATTGGGTATCCTTAATAGACGATTTCAGTTCAGTCGTCAAGTTGACTGTCATCCCTTCGCCTGTCTGATAAAAACCTTGCTTTAAAATTTGTACGGTTTCGGATGCAATTTGTTTTCTTCGCATGGGATTCAGTTTATAACGATAAATGTAGGGGGCGAACCGGCGTGTTCGCCCTATAAAGGACAATTTCAGGATGAGGGATTCAAAAAAACGCTACGCTGTCTGCGAAACCAAGGTAGGATCAATATCATCATCAACCCAACCAATAAGTAAAATCGTTCATGCCACAATTTTTGGAGCGTTTTATCTTGCCCCACCTCATTGAGACTGCGTTCCACTTCCCCTAAAATGGCCTGAGTATCTTCGCGACGATAATCCGATTTTCGATAAATACCACGCCCAGCTACGGCTAATTGACGCAAAGCGTCTTCATTTAAACGAGAAATGACGACTTCTCCATTCGCATCTTTTTGCCAAGTGCCCTCTTTGACGGGAATAAAATCGCCTTGTGGTGTGCCTACCCCTAAAGTGTGCAGGTAAAATTCACCTTTTTCGACTTGTGCTAAGCTTTTTTGTAAATCATCAGGTTCAAATTCACCATCACTGATTAACAAGAGATGAGGATGGCTTGCGGTTTCCTGTCCCGTTAGCCAACGGCCTGCTGTTTCAATCGCCGGTGCGAGACGACTGCCTTGAATAGGTAATAAGTCAATATCAATTTCATACAACAAATGCCGTAAAGTTTTATAATCATCCGTCAGCGGTGCGACTAAATGTGGAATACCCGCAAACACCATCAGGCCAATATCACTATTTCCTTCTTGATCAAGGAGTTCTTCAATATCTTGTAGGGCCTGTTCCAAGCGTGAATGAGGTAAATCCTTAACACGCATAGATTCTGATAAATCCAGTAAAATCATAACATGAGCGCGTTGTCTAAAGACTTCTTGTTCTTCATAATCCCAACGCGGGCCCGCTAAGGCTAATACACCCAGTAACCATAATATAACCCACACTGTCGTAAAGCGCAGTTTTTCCCGATTAAAATGGATCAGGGGGGATTGATTGATCAGCAAATGGGGTAATAAATGGGGTTCGGCAAAATCACGTACTCGCCGATAATAAGAAAAACGGCGTTTGACTAACCAAGCAAATAACAAAACTAAAATAGGCACAAGTAATGCCCACAACCACTCAGGATGAGCAAATTCAAATTCAGAAAAATTCATGCTGTGTTTATCACCTCAATGTTATAAGATAGACTGGCTTTTCAAATCACGACGATTTCAAGATTTTTGACGGGCTTGTTTTTAACACCGAGTACACAGAGAAACACAGCGTTTTTTATAAAACTAACACGGCGTTTCCTGCAATATTTTATGGGTTATCTCAATAGTCTTTCAATAGTGGCAACCAGTTCTTTCAGATTAACCGGTTTACTCAAATACTCATTCGCGCCTGCTTTTAAACAACGTTCCCGATCACCTGACATGGCAAGGGCCGTTAGCGCAATGATCGGTATAGTTGCTGTGTCAGTATTGGCACGAATTTCTTCAATGGCATCCAGTCCATTCATTACAGGCATTTGAATATCCATCAAGATCAATGCAGGATACTTCTCTTTGCACAGTTTAACCGCTTCCACGCCATCTTGTGCGACGATTATTTGGTAACCCAGCGCGGAGAGATAGTCCGATATCATTAGGATAGTGGTTTCTTGGTCTTCCGCCAATAAAATAAGCTCTGAGGGATGACTATTTTTAACCCCTGTAGACTTCGGTTCAGAGGTAGGTTGGTCACTTTCAATAGCAAGCGTGTTGAAGGATTTATCAGATTGTTGCCACGGCAATGAGATCGTGAAGCAACTACCTTGATCGACTTCGCTTTCGATAGAGATACTACCGCCGTGCATTTCAGTTAAACGATACACCAAAGATAAACCTAATCCGGTGCCTTCTTGCATTCTATTCAGACTACCATCAAGCTGCATAAAAGGTTCAAAGATATCTTTTATCTGTTCTTTCGCAATGCCTATACCCGTATCCCGAACACTAAACTCGACCACACCGTCTTCAGCATCCCCAGTCACTTCCAATTTCACTGAACCACCAGCTGGCGTAAACTTGATTGCATTGCTTAATAAATTGACCAAAATTTGCTTTAAACGACGCTCATCAGCTTGCATCGTTTCTAAGGTATAATCAATGGTCGTCGAAACCCGAATTTGTTTTTTATAAGCCACTTCCTTAGTCATGCGTAAGCTCGCTTGACAAATTTGATTCACTGAAACCGTCCCAATTTGTAATGTTAATTTTTCGGCTTCTATTTTAGATAAATCAAGAATATCGTTAATCAAAGCGAGTAAGTGGCGACCACTATCTTCAAGTGTCCGCATGGATTTCCGTTGTAAATCATTTAGGGTACCATAAATTTCCTCTTGCAACGCTTCACTGATACCTAAAATGGCATTCAGCGGAGTGCGTAATTCGTGGCTCATGTTAGCCAGAAATTCATCTTTGAGACGAGCAATGTGAGCCAGCTTAGCATTCGCCTCACTTAAGTAAACGGTACGTTCGACTAACCCATTTCGTTCTTCCTGCAAAGACTTTTCGGCTTGTTTACGGCGATTGACTTCCTCTTGTAACTGCTGATTTTGCAGCCTCAGTTGCTGCTGCAAATGATGTAATTTCAAATGGGTGTTGATACGCGCCAACACATCTTGATGTTCAAACGGTTTAGCGATGTAATCGGCAGCACCGAGTTCAAAACCTTTTATTTTATCAAGGATTTCTGTGCTACGTGCCGTCATAAAAATAATCGGGATGTCTTGCGTTTTGGGATGATTTTTGAGTTTCTCACAAACCTCAAAACCATCTATTCCAGGCATCACCACATCCAGCAGTATCAAATCGGGTTGAGCAAGCTCTGCCGCTTGAATACCTTTTTGACCATTATAAGCAGCCAGCACTTTAAAACCCATCTTGTTTAAAAAGATAGATAAGAGCTTCACCTCAAAAGGCATATCATCAATAATTAAGATAGTTTCCATAATCTTAAATTCTTAAGTTTGTAGTAAGCGATTTATCGCTTATTTCTAATAAGTCAGTTCGTAGTAGGCGATTTATCGCCTCTTTCTACGAACCTCTCACATAAATTCGCAATAGTTGTAAAATCAACAAGGCCAACATGGCAACCCCTAAGGGCCATTGATATAACGGGGTGCGTTGTACATAGATGCGACTTTCGGCTTCTGTTTTTTGCAAGGTGTTGTCAATATGATCGTAAACATTGGCTAGGGCGCTGAGATCAGAAGCGGGAAAATAAGCGCCCCCTGTCAGTTTAGCTATTTGTTTCAAGGGTTTTTCATTCAATCCCCGTCTGAACATATTGCCTTGTCCACCGACACCAATGGTATAAATGCGAATATCATATTGCTTGGCTAATTGTGCCGCGCGTAAAGGTTCCAAATTACCGGCGTTGTTATCACCATCAGTGAGTAAAATCAGTACCCGCGAACCTTCCGGCCGCTCACGCAATTTTTTGACGGCCAAACCAATGGCCTCGCCAATAGCCGTTTCTCGTCCAGCCATCCCTATCACTGCTTTTTGTAATAAAGTCTGCACTGCCACATTATCCAGCGTCAAAGGAGTTTGCAAATAAGCCTGATCGGCAAATAAGATCAAGCCAATACGATCACCGACACGACGCTCAATAAAGGGCCCTAATACCCATTTCACCGCATCCAAACGATTGATCTGCTGTTTGCGGCGAGTAAAAAAGTCGGGCGTTTCCATTGAACCCGATAAGTCTACTGCTAACATTAAATCATAGCCTGTTTGAGTGACTTCAATATGCTTATCCAACCATTGTGGATACATCAATGCGATAACGAGGCTTAGCCAACACAAAGTCAAAAAAAAGCCTCCCCATTGTAGACGGCGGCGCGTTTTAGAAAAATCCAGTTGTGCAAAGGCTTGTTGTATGCGCTCAATTGCGGGTAAGCGTAATTGAGGTAACTGCTCTGTGCGACGAGATTGTGCGGGCCAAAAGCGCCACACGATTAGCGGTAAGGGTAAAAGTAAAGCTAACCAAGGCCATTGAAATGTAAACATTTTTT
>JAYQWI020000240.1:0-3072 GCA_035871815.2 Candidatus Parabeggiatoa communis | reverse complement strand
GATAATTCATCGTCAAAATCTTGAGGCCAAATAACAAACCATAACCTATTGATTTATCATGAATATGGCTTTTGATTAATAAACCTTCCGAGGCCTCTAAAAAATCGGCATTGCGCCCTTTGCGCCCTTTGCGTCTTTTGCGTTTTTTTCTTTATTTATTTATTAATTAATTATTGTCAATTTTTGGGTGAAGGTATTTTTAGGGATGGCGCGACAATGTATTTTGATTTATTTTTCAACGGCTATGAACAATGACTGTGTACTGTTCTCGTTTTTTCAAAGTAACCCCAAACAAACATAACGCAAGAGACGCAAGAGACGCAAAAAGGGTTATTTTAACCATGACAATCAGTCTGCGTTCTATGATTTAAATTGTTCTAAAATCCCTTCCAACCTGTGACAACGCCATATTCAAGGAACGGGGAATGGGTGTCGCGGTGAGGGTGAGAATATCGACTTCGGCGCGTAGCGATTTAAACCGTTCTTTTTGCTTTACGCCAAAACGGTGTTCTTCATCAATAATGACGAGGCCTAAGTTTTTGAATTGAATACTATTTTGTAAAAGCTTATGGGTGCCGATGATGATATCCGCCTTGCCTTCAGCAATCGCTTTTAAGGAGACGGTTTGTTGTTTTGTCGTGCGAAACCGTGAGAGTTGTTCAATACGCACGGGCCAATCTGCAAAACGATCTTGGAAATTTTGAGTGTGTTGTTGGGCAAGCAAGGTGGTGGGCACCAAGACGGCGACTTGTTGTCCATCCATTACTGATATAAAGGCGGCTCGAATGGCGACTTCTGTTTTTCCAAAGCCGACATCGCCACAAACTAACCTGTCAGTATGACGTGTGGAAGCCATATCATCTAATACCGCGTGAATGGCTTCTTCTTGATCAGGGGTTTCTTCAAAGGGAAAGGCTTGGGCAAAGGCATCATAATCGGTTTGATTGATTTGAAATTGATGGCCTTTTGTGGCAGCGCGTCGCGCATCAGAAACGCTGTTGATCTCAATCATTTTCAACCTAATTTTTGATGGCCATTAATCGCTAATGTTCGTTATGTTGTTGGGATAATATTCTCTCTTGAATCAAAAAAATAGGGTTCAAAATCAACATATTATGATTGGACATTCAAGCACATTTCACCTTTTTTCGATTCAAAACGGATTTTAATTTGACGCTAAGCATCAATGATAAAATCAAGGATCAAATCGCTCGAATCTTTGTCGCCGTTAAAATAGGTTATAAATATTAGCCGCTAACTCGTCGGGTTCATTTGAAGACACCAACAATTCTACTGCTTCTTAAAAGGCCGTTTTTCCGACATTGTTTTTACCACTGATTAAATTCACATTTTCTAGGCCCTCAAGGTGTCACATGGAAACATTTAAAATTTTGAAGATTATGTTTTTAATAAAATGATTTTTCATGATTTTTATGGGGAGTTTCGATTGAGAGTGCGGGTATGCTTTTCACGAAAGGTTAAAATCGGATTGTTAATGTTAAGAAATCATTGGAAGTCGTTAATGATTTTATATCCCTTTATTTGCCATCTGTGGAGCCAACACATCACGCACGAAGGTTTGTTCGGTTTGTCCTTCTACTATAATATAGATTTCAATACTATTCATAAACCGGCCCACCGATAATAATGTTTTTACGCCAAAGCTCACCCATCGAATAATCTTCAAGCCACTCAGAAAGCTCGCTTTTCTCCAATCGTTTAAAAACGGAGGCCCCTTTACTTCGGTTTACGATAATAATATCTTCCGGTTCAAAATAATCGACTAAAGAAGGAGACTGTGTTGATACAATAAGCTGAGTTTTTTTAGAAGTGGCTTCAATAAGTTCAGCTAAAATCTCAATGGCATAAGGATGTAACCCCAATTCTGGTTCATCAATAATAATTGTTGAGGGTGGCTCCGGTTGTAGTAAAGCCGTTGTCAAACAGATAAATCGAAGGGTACCATCAGACAGATGCTGTGGTTTCAGTGGATAGTCGGCTCCTTTCTGTTTCCAACGCAGACGTACCTTTTCATTCTGATTTGGCTTTAGGATAAAATCATCAAAAAAGGGAGTCACCAAACGAATTGTCTCCACGATTTGGTTGTAAACACTTTTTTCATGATTGTACAAATGAAGTAAGAATGGAGCAATATTAGCCGCATCAAATCGCAAATAATCAATATCGTCAATCGTCTCAAAACGACGCATGGGAGCCACTTTGCTGGTATCGTGAAAATGGTAAATCTTCGACGACGAAATGGCCTGATAAACATAGAACCCAACGCCGCTACCACCGGCAACACCTTTCTTGTCCTTATCTATCAGCAATTCAGGTGTTGTTTGTCCGCCTCCTAATTCCCACCACCCGGTGCTACCACCGTCATAGTACCTGGCTTCATCATTAATCATGAATGTTTCATCAGCGGTAGGGGCAAGCTTAAAGCGGTAACCGTTATGACCAAATTGGGTGACGACTTCGATTTGTTTAGTTATCTTTGGTCCATTAAACAGAAAATCATCACTTCCACCACTATAAGTGATGTATGCATTTAAACTGGCACAATTCAGTTCCGGCAATGGCAATTCCATCATGGCTCGTAACAGACGAAAAAAATCTATAAAATTACTTTTTCCCGCGCCGTTTCCTCCTATGAGAACATTCAGGTTTCTCAGTTCAAAATCTTCAAGTGATTGAATTGATTTAAAGCCTTTTATCGTTAGTTTATCTAATGGTTGTGTCATATTAACTCGAATAAATATAATTGGAAAATAATTATTGAAGATAAAATTGATAGTCTTCTTCAGCAAAAATGGTTTTTCGGCTATTACCTCGAATAACCATAAGTACGGGAATTTTAGAGATAAAAAATATCGCTTTACGTGGCATGTTAGTCGTTGATAATTTTTCTATTTAAAGGGTACTGACCCATTTTTCCGCACTTTTATCTCCAAAATAGTGGACAAGCGGGCGGATAGAAATATGCCCAAATTCACGGAACGTGCCGCCCGCTTACCCACCCTACCTGGCTAGGAATGATGCTTTTTTTCCCTAACATCAGGTGGTAAATGT
>JAYQWI020000239.1:0-3623 GCA_035871815.2 Candidatus Parabeggiatoa communis | reverse complement strand
TGTAAAACGTTTGATAAACGGGCGAATGGGTACGTTCGCAGCGAAGGTATTGGGGCGGCTTGGTTTAAACCCTTAAATAAAGCTCTTGCTGATGGTGATAAGATTTACGCGGTGAGTAAAGTCACAGCGGAAAATCATGGTGGTCATGCAACTTCGTTGACCGCTCCTAACCCGCAAGCCCAAGCCCAATTGTTAATCAGTGCCTACGAAAAGGCACATTTCGATCCGAGTACGATCAGTTATATCGAAGCACATGGTACTGGGACAAGTTTAGGCGATCCTATCGAAATCAATGCGCTCAAAAATGCCTTTACTGAACTTTATAAAAGAAGCGGAAAATCTTTACCCACACAGCCGCATTGTGGTTTGGGTTCAGTGAAAACGAATATGGGTCATTCGGAGTCGGCGGCTGGAATGGCCGGGCTATTTAAAGTGTTGCTGGCGATGAAGCATAAAATATTACCGGGGAATTTACACTTTACGGAACTCAATCCTTATCTTCAACTGCAAGAGAGTCCGTTCTACATTGTCACCGAAAACCGTGCCTGGATACCTTTAACTGATACGGGGGGCAATAAAATACCACGCCGTGCCGGTGTCAGTTCCTTTGGTTTTGGCGGTAGCAATGCCCATATTGTTTTAGAGGAGTATGAATCAAAAGTACCCTCCATGACTGATGATTCACCTCAACTGATGGTACTGTCGGCTAAAAATACTGAGCGGCTGCAAGCTTATGCGAGTTCGATGATAGAATTTTTAGCCCAACAATCTGATATTCCATTATTCAATATCGCTTACACTTTACAAGTGGGGCGCGAAGCGATGGTAGATCGGTTGGCAATGGTGGTGTCTAGTGTGGATGAGTTTTTCGCAAAATTAACCCAATATATTCAAGGAAAGACTGAGAAAAAGGCTTTTTATTGCGGCAACGTCAAAACCAACAAAACCCAATCAGAACTGTTGATTGAAGGAGAAGAAGGGAGAGACTTTGTTCACAGCATTATCAAAAACAAAAAATTGTCCAAACTGGCGCAATTATGGGTTTCTGGCGTAGAAATCGATTGGCAATTGTTCTATGAGAACCCAAAGCCGCAACGTATTTCTCTGCCGACTTATGCCTTTGCAAAAGAACGGTATTGGATATCAACGGCCGAACAAAGCTTAAAAAGCGTCGAGGGGCAAAAGGCTAAGTTTGATAGCCATGAATCAGTGACGCAACACACTGCCAAGATACCGAGCAAAATAGACGAGCAAAACCAATGGCAAGTCTCGAAACTGGAACCTGGTTTGCTGACACCCAGCGGTTCAGTTTTGTTATTTGAGACAGATGATAAATCCGAGTTTCGTTTCACCGTTAAAACCAAGCTACCAGAGCATTCCCACACGATTGTGACTGATTCGCTCATACTCTTGCGTGAACACTTGGAGACTTTTCGGCTGAAAAAACACCGTCAGCCTCCCAAAATCGCTTTTTTATTCACTGGGCAAGGTTCGCAGTATGTGGGTATGGGACGTGAACTTTATCAGACTCAACCGATTTTCCGTCAAACACTTGAGCGTTGTGATGACATTTTACGGGCTTATTTAGAAAAACCGTTGTTGGAAGTGTTATATCAAGAAGCGGATGCCAAGGAAGAAAGAAAAATTCTATTTTCCCGGGGACGGCATTTTTCGCTTGATGAAACCATTTATACGCAACCAGCACTGTTTGCCTTGGAATATGCTTTAGTCGCCCTGTGGAAATCATGGGGTATCGAACCCACCGTCGTCATGGGGCATAGTTTAGGTGAATACGTTGCCGCTTGTGTCGCCGGTGTTTTTAGTTTAGAAGACGGACTGAAACTGGTTGTAGAACGGGCGCGTTTAATGCAATCTCTCCCTCAAGAGGGAGAAATGATGACCGTTTTAGCTGATGAAGCTCAAGTTCTCAAAGCTTGTGAACCCTATCCAGATGCGGTTTCAATCGCCGCCATTAATGAACCTAATAATACGGTTATTTCTGGGCAAAGCCAAGCCGTTCAAGCCGTCAAAGCGATTTTAGAGGCACAAGGGATTGAAACTTATCGCTTGAACATTTCGGTAGGGGCTCATTCTCCTTTAATGACAGCAATATTAGCCGATCTGGAAAAAATCACGTCAGAGGTGAATTACTCATCTCCGCAGATGGATATTATTTCCAATCTGACTGGCAAATTGGTAATGCCCGAAGAAATAACAACCCCCGATTACTGGTGTCGTCATGCCCAACAAACGGTGAGATTTGCAGCGGGAATAGAAACCCTTGCGACACAGGGTATTGAAATATTCTTGGAAATTGGCCCCCAGCCTACATTGATAGATATGGGCCAACATTGCCTACCTGAAACCGGTGTTTGGCTGCCCAGCTTACAGCAATGGGCCTCAAATTGGCAACAACTCTTTCAAAGTGTGGCTAAATTATATGTACAGGGTGCGTCTATTGATTGGGCGGCTTTTGGGCAGTATTACCCACGTTGTCGTGTCGCGTTGCCAATCAACCTGACTCAAGATGCTTCAGCAACGGGTTCGCTGCTATTGTTTGATATTGATAAGGTTCGGTATCTGCATTTCAAAGAACGACTGTTAAATGAAGTCATTCTGGTCATGCCTGGGGAAGGTTACCAAGCATTGGAGCCGCAAATCTATTCCATTAATCCCAACCACCCAGCCGATTATCAAAAGTTATTGGCTAATACTGGCCTACCCAGCCACATCATTCATATCGGGTCACCAACACCGTTTGATGAGGCAGTGCAGAATGCTCAGCTAGAAATGGGCCTTCATTCTTGTGTCCACCTCAGTCAAACCTTACTGCAACAAAAGCCCGTTGAACCCATTTTTGTATTGTATGCTTATTTAGTAGAACCGGGACAACAACCCCAGCACGTCAGCGAGTTTGTCAAAACGATTCCGCTAGAATCGGAGTTAATCAATTACAAAACGGTCGCTTTGTCCAGCTTTGACCAGATCGTCGATATTGTTTTGAGCGAATTTCAAACCTCAGATGTTGAGATTCGCTATGACAAGGGGCAACGTTGGGTCAAACAGTTGCCAGACTTTCAAAGCGCAGAAGAAACAATGCTGGATTCGGTCGAAAAAAGCCAACTGTTAGAAAAAGTCCAAACAGACTTGCTGAACATGGCCACCACCCAGTTAAAACTCAATGTTCAACAAATTGACTGGTCTGAGCCTCTCCGTGATTATGGTTTTAACTCGATTGCGCTGACCGAATTTGCTATTCGTATCAACAATCAGTACCAATTGGAAATAACCCCAGCAGTCTTTTTAGAATATCCTTCGGTAAATGCTTTTTCTCAATTTCTGTGTTCAAAGTATCAAAACCATTTGATCGCGTATTATCAAGAACAAGCTGAGTCAACATCAGTGCTGGCACAAAAAGGCGGTGGCGAAACGGTGTTCAAAGAAACAAATACCCGTTCAAAACTACCACCAGAATTAGTTTCCATCAATACCAGCGGTCATTATCAACCGTCTTTTTGGGTTCATGGCATACTTGGATTCGCAAATGATTTTTATCGACTGGCTGCAATTTTAGGACCTGATTACCCGGTTTATGCCTTTCAAGCCAGAGGTCTTGATGGCAA
>JAYQWI020000238.1:0-2633 GCA_035871815.2 Candidatus Parabeggiatoa communis | reverse complement strand
CTTTTTTCCGCTGATTAACCTCATTGACTTTGAAAAAAGTGATGATAAACTCGCTTCCAAGAAATGTCTAGCCTTATTCTGTCCATTTAGCGATTGATAAGATTGACACTTTCTCAAGTGCTTTCAACATAGAGGGCACTTTGTTTTCAGAGTGCCACAAAGAATAAGTCTTTGATAAATACCCTATCTTGTAATAAAGATATTGCGTCCCGATTAGGAAGGCATGTTATTTTGCAGGTAGAGGCCTTGTTGGAACAAGAGTTTCAATTTGTTGATCGATAACTATTGCACTCCCAAAGTCAAAATGAAACTGAAGAAATTAGAGATTAATCATTTTAGAGGCATAAAGCATTTTGAACTGGATTTATGTTCAGAAGAGGATACACCTAACGCTTTGAATTGTCTTGTTGGCAATAACGGTTCTGGAAAAACCACCGTTTTACAAGCTATCGCATTCGTTTTATCGACAGCTACGCGAAAAAATGACGATATCAGCTCGCTCAATAACACCGATTTGTTTTATTTATCATGGAAAGGTTATGAACGTGGGGTATCGCCTTCTACCAAAATCAAACTGGCGTTAGAACTTGAACCTGACGAAATAACGGCCGTTCAAGATGTCTTTGAAATCTGGACACAGTATTATCCAAAGCAGTCATCCCGTCTAACCCAGCCTGATGAACAGACTGATATTCACTTACTTTATGAATTTGGTCAAGTCAAATGTTTGGAAGGTGAGGCGGCCTTGTTTGAGCTGTGGGGGCGATTTTGGGTAAAAACGGTGGCAGAATTTTTATCTTTTTCGGAGGTACGAGGTTTTTTGTCCAAAATGGGTGATGTCTTTTGGTTTGAACAAAGCCGTCATATGAGGGATGACACTATCGCTTCCATTCGTCAAGAACTCATCAATTGGTGGGTTTATCATCATCAAGACTATAAAAATGGTGATGATTTATTGCTTGAATTAGAACAGGCTTTTGGCATGATATTTCCCAATACTCAGTTTGTTGGCCTCGAACCGGTAAAAGTGGGAACTTCTGTTAACCAACCCCATTTTTATTGGTTGTTACAACGCGGTGATTCCAAACCTTATGATATTGGGGAAATGTCGTCTGGTGAACAAACGATTTTTGCTATGCTTTATCAATTTATTTCTTTGAAAATTGTGCGTTCAATTATTCTTCTGGACGAATTAGAATTACATTTACATCCCCCACAGCAGCAAGCTTTCTATGCGTCTTTGTATAAGTTTGGGCCTGATTGTCAATTTATTACGACAACACATTCTCCCTATTTAGAAGATGTTTTCCTTAGAAAAGAAAGATTTGTGATGGAGATTTTATAATGCCAAGCGGTAGGCTAGTATTTGTTGAGGGTAAAATAGATAAGGAAATATTAGTTTCTCTAGTAGGTAGAGAAGTGACTGGGGTTGGAGAACGATTGATCGTACAAAGGCGTGGTTCTAAAAATACCTTGGCAATGGAAGCTAAGACGATTGCGAAAGAAGGCGACAACGATGTTTATTTTATCAGAGATAGAGACTTTGATTTTCTGCCACCAGACGATTTATTACAACCCAAGTTCATCAAAGCAGAAGTCATGACGATAAAGTTTCTTAACAATCAGAAAGTGAAAAGGGAAGTCAAAGGATGGCATTGGTGTCGTCATGAAATTGAAAACTATTTGCTCACGCCAGAAATCGTGAAAAGAGCCAGCTATCGGAAAAAATCGGGCTATAGTTTTAAGATAACTGAGTATCAAGATGAATTAACAAAAGCAGCCGACAAAATTCGTTTTTATGAAGCGGCCAGATGGGCAATAGGTAAAGCAAAGCTTTGTTTACCCCCTAAACAGGAATTGTATGCCCGCCCCATAGAGATTCTCGACAAACCAATAGCCCTGCCTCACGATTGTTCAGGCGATGCGACAGAAAAATGGTTAATCAATACGACAGCCGCTTTTTATCAAAAAGTCTCTAATAGCTTAACAGAAGAAACTGTAAAACAAGAATATTGGCATTATGTGAACAGGTTTGATAAGTCTTTTTGTATTGATCTCAATAAGGTATTAGTTTGGTTTTCAGGCAAAGATATTTTAGCGGCTTTAGAACCTTGGTGCATTACAAAAGGATATCAAAACGCGGCTGCTTTTCGAGAAACTTTAGCCAACCATTTAATTGAGTGGTTGCGGCGTAATCCAGAAGAAGTGTGTGCAATTTTACCGGAATGGAATGCTTTGATTCATTGTTTGAAAACGTAAAACCAAAAACGCAAATTTTTGAACAAGGGTGGAGGTTATGGCATTTTCCTTTTGCGTAAAATCCGTCAAAGGGGCAAGTAAGGGATAGAATGCTGATGACACTGATTTATCATGATTTACGCTGATTAAAACATTGATTGTGCTGATTATCATGATTTAAGTACTGAACCACAAATAAACAGGTATTTTACCGCAAAGAGACGCGAAGCATCGCGTCTCTACAATTCGCGGTTTCTAATTACAAATAAACATTGCTTCTATTAAAATACCTCAAAATTTAGGGTTCAGTACTTAGTCTTATTCTTCACCCATTCTGTGACGCTTTCCAATGCACCTTTCAATTGACTGGGATCATTCCCGCCGCCTTGTGCCAT
>JAYQWI020000237.1:0-24276 GCA_035871815.2 Candidatus Parabeggiatoa communis | reverse complement strand
ACGGCCGTGCGTCTTTGAGGATTTTGATTCGATTAATTTATTCATAATCCGTTATTCTCAATAGATTTATCAATCACACAAAACGATTTGAGACTCACCGATTGAATTGGGTGCCTATCTAAATTGCGCCGGAATCCCCATTTGAATTGTGAGTCGTGTGATATAACATATAATTACAAAGATTAAGATATAACGACAAGGATTATTTATCATAAAGGATAAGACTTCTTAGTTTTAGGCGCTCAAATTAAAAACTGATAACGGGTAAGCCATTAATTAAAGCGAAAGTATTGCCTTATCTATAAAATAGGAGTCCTATTTTTTAAGATGAACCCTAAATTTTATTATCCTTTCTTATAAACAATCCTTGTAGTTATATATATATATGCTAAATCAATACACACCTTCTACAATTGAAGTTGAAGTTCAACAGCGTTGGGAAACTGAACAGCCGTTTAAGGCGGTTGAAAATCCTGATAAAGAGAAATTTTATTGTCTTTGTATGTTCCCTTAGCCCAGTGGGCGCTTACATATTGGGCATGTGCGTAACTATACCATCGGTGATGTGATGGCGCGTTATCAGCGGATGCTGGGGAAAAATGTTTTGCAGCCCATGGGGTGGGATGCTTTTGGTTTGCCGGCGGAAAATGTGGCTATTCAAAATCAAGTGCCGCCGGCTAAATGGACTCGTGAAAATATCGCTTATATGCGTAACCAGTTGAAAAGGCTGGGTTTGGGTTACGATTGGAGCCGCGAGTTGGCGACGTGTGATGCTGCTTATTATCGCTGGGAGCAGTGGTTGTTTATTCAGTTGTTTAAAAAAGGTTTGGTGTATAAAAAAACGGCTCCTGTGAATTGGGATCCCGTTGATCAAACCGTGTTAGCCAATGAACAAGTGATAGATGGGCGCGGTTGGCGTTCTGATGCTTTGGTGGAGCGGCGCGACATTTCGCAGTGGTTTGTGAAAATCACGGCTTATGCTGAGGAATTGTTAGCGAGTTTGGAGTCCTTAGAAAATGGCTGGCCGGAGGCGGTGCGTAAAATGCAGCGCCAATGGATTGGGCGTTCTGAAGGGGTGGAAATCCAATTTGAAGTGGGTTCTTCGGCGTTGACGGTTTTTACAACGGGCCCTGATACGTTGATGGGGGCGACTTATGTCGCGGTGGCGGCAGAACATCCTTTGGCGCAACAAGCGGCCGTTGAGAATCAACAACTCGCTGATTTTATTAAAGAATGTGCTCAAACCGGTACAGCCGAGGCCGATTTGGAAACGATGGATAAAGTGGGGATGGATACGGGTTTGAAGGCGATTCATCCGATTACCGGTGAGGCTTTGCCCGTGTGGGTGGCGAATTTTGTGTTGATGAGTTATGGATCAGGCGCGGTGATGTCGGTGCCGGCCCATGATCAACGCGATTTTGAATTTGCTCAAAAGTATGGCTTGCCTATTAAACAGGTGATTAAGCCTATTGATGGTGAGTTACCCGATAACTTGGAGGCCGCTTTTGTCGATAAAGGCGTGTTAGTGAATTCGGGGGAATTTACGGCCTTAAGCTCACAAGAGGCTTTTGTTGCGATTGCCGAATATTTAGAAGCGCGCGATCGGGGAAAGCGAAAGGTGAATTACCGTTTACGCGATTGGGGCGTGTCTCGACAGCGTTATTGGGGTTGTCCGATTCCGATGATTGAGTGTTCTGATTGTGGTACGGTGCCCGTGTCGGAGGCAGATTTGCCGGTGTTGTTGCCTGAAGAGGTGGTTTTGGAAGGCACAGGTTCGCCTTTGAAACGTGATCCAAACTTTTATCAAGTGAAATGCCCTGAGTGTGGTAAAGACGCGCAGCGTGAGACGGATACTTTTGATACTTTCGTAGAATCGTCTTGGTATTATGCGCGTTATGCTTGCCCAGATGCGGATACGGGGATGTTGGATGAGCGTGTCGATTATTGGTTGCCGGTGGATCAATATATTGGGGGAATTGAACATGCCATTTTGCATTTGTTGTATGCGCGATTTTTCCATCGCTTAATGCGTGATGAGGGCCTCGTTAAGGGCGATGAGCCGTTTAGTCGTTTGTTGACGCAAGGCATGGTATTGAAAGACGGTGCTAAAATGTCAAAGTCGAAAGGTAATACGGTCGACCCACAGGCTTTGATTGATAAATATGGCGCTGATACCGTGCGTTTGTTTATTATGTTTGCGTCGCCGCCCGAACAATCTTTAGATTGGTCAGATACGGGGGTAGAAGGCGCATCTCGCTTTTTAAACCGTTTATGGAAACAAGTGGTGACGCATGTTGTGCAGCCCGTAGCGGCCTTAAAAGTTGAACAGTTGAGCAATGATGATCGCGCTTTGCGCCGTCAAGTCCATGAAACGATTCACAAAGTGACGGATGATTTGGGCCGTCGTTATACTTTTAATACGGCGATAGCGGCGATGATGGAATTGCTCAATAGTTTAAGTCGTGCAAAAGACAGCGGACAAACGCGGGCCGTGATACGAGAAGGATTGGAAGCCGTTGTGGTGATGCTTTCACCTATCGTGCCTCATATTACTCAGGCCTTGTGGCAAACCTTAGGGCACTCGGGGTTAATCCTTGATGCGGCTTGGCCGATGGTGGATAAAAGCGCGTTAAAACGCGATGAAATTGACATGGTGGTGCAAGTTAATGGTAAATTGCGTGGCCAGATCACGGTATCAATAGATGCTGATAAGCAAAGCATTGAAACCATGGCTTTAAATGAGCCCAAGGTGCAACGCTTTATTGAGGGTAAAACGATCAAAAAAGTGATTGTTGTGCCTAAAAAATTGGTTAATGTCGTTGTTAATGGCTAATTATTAATGGATAATTGTTAATGCTATAAGTTCTTTGATATAAACCCGTCAGAACGGAGGGGTTTAAATTCGTAAGGGTTTTGTTCTTGAGGCTTATGGTGACAAACCATAAGCTTTTGACTCTGTGTTACTCTGTGAACTTTGAAAAATGGATAATGGCATGAAATCAATCATTCGTTCTCGCTTTTTTCTCATCGTTCAGTTTTCAGTTTTCATTGTATATTTATCAGGTTGTGGTTTTCATTTGCGCGGGGATGCGGATTTTGATTTTTCCTTGCTGCATATCCAATCCGATTCGGCCGATAAAATAGCAAAGGAATTGAAACAGCGTTTGCAAGAAAAAGGGGTACTTATGGTGCCCAATGCCAATCTTGCACAAGCAGTGGTGTACTTACGCAATGAAAATGTAGATAGGCGGGTGCTGTCGATATCATCGACATCAGCTAGACTTGAAGAATTTGAAATCAATTATCATGTTGAAATGGAAGTCCGTAAACCGGATGATACAGTATTAATCGAAAAACAGGTTTTTAGCTTATTACGTGATCATTTGTTTGATGAAACTGCTGTTTTGGCAATGGAAACTGAAGAAGAAGTATTTCGCCAGGATATGTTTCGTGAGACGGTGGAACAAATCATACGACGATTACAAATTCTGAAATTAGGCAAAATCGCTGTGACTGAAATCGCGTTTAAAGGTTTAAAATCGCATTATGCGGTTGGGGAATCTTATATCGTTGATTTAGTTGAAAAAGAAACTCGCACTCATCCGGTGGATATTTGGTTAATGATTTCAGTTGGCAAAAATACGTGGTTTGTGACTTCATCAGAAGATAAAGCACAACCTTGGCAAATTCATAAAGAACCGAAGGCTTGGCAACGCGATGTTTCGCCTACGCAAACTCGTCATCGCCTTTTTGATGTTTTTGTACAACCTCATTGGGCAGGCGAATATGTTTTACGTGCGGTTTACACGACAGCTGGTACTGATTTCGATTTGAAAGAGAAGACAACGACGTTGCGTTCTAATATTGCAGAAACGAGTATTGTTTTTAAAAAAGGCAGTTTGTAGGGTGATTTGTAGAGACGCGATGCTCGCGTCTCTGTTTTGTAGAAACGCGATGCAAGAGACGCGAAGCAAGAGATGCGAGCCAAGAGACGCAATGCAAGAGACGCGAGGCATCGCGTCTCTACAAGGTCAATTATAAATTAATGATGTATTTTCAATCAATAAGTTATCTAAAACCATAGACAATGAACATGATTTTATTCTGAACAAAAAACTTGGTATTTTGGGCCATTTGCGTTTAATATTAGCAAAAGCTAAATAACGATAAATAATGACTGACTATTTTTGGTGTTTTTAATGAGGGTTGTAAATGAACGAAGCTAATCAAGCTGAAATGATGACGGGTGCCGATATTTTTGTGAACGCTTTGATAGCAGAAGGCGTGGAACATGTGTTTGGATATCCAGGTGGTGCGGTATTGCACATTTATGATGCGATATTCAAGCAGGAGAAATTTCAGCATATTCTTGTCCGTCATGAACAGGGGGCCGTTCATGCGGCTGATGGGTATGCCCGTTCTTCTGGTAAACCGGGTGTCGCTTTGCTGACTTCTGGCCCAGGTGCAACCAATGGGATCACAGGCATTGCCACTGCTTATCTGGATTCTACGCCTTTGGTGGTGTTCACAGGGCAAGTGCCTACCAGTCTGATTGGTAACGATGCTTTCCAAGAGGTTGATTCTGTTGGTATTTCTAGGCCGTGCGTTAAGCATAATTTCTTGGTGAGGGATGTTAGCGAATTGGCGATAACGATTAAAAAGGCCTTTTATATCGCTACCACGGGCCGCCCCGGCCCGGTGCTTGTCGATATTCCTAAGGATGTGACGGCTAATCGGGCAGTGTTTGAATATCCTAAGACGATAGAAATGCGTTCTTATAAACCCGTGGTGGTTGGCGAGTCGGGACAAATTCGTCGTGCTGCGGAAATGATTTTATCGGCTAAGCGTCCAGTGATTTATAGTGGGGGCGGTGTTGTGCTGAGCAATGGGGCTAAGGAATTAACCCAATTTACACGTCTGTTAGGCTATCCTATTACGCAAACGTTAATGGGTTTAGGGACTTATCCGGCAACTGATCCGCAGTTTATTGGTATGCTTGGCATGCATGGTACTTATGAAGCCAATATGGCGATGTATGAATGCGATACCTTGATTGCTATCGGAGCGCGTTTTGATGATCGCGTGACGGGTGATTTAGAGAAGTTTTGTCCTTACGCTAAAATTATTCATCTGGATATTGATCCCTCCTCGATTTCTAAAAATGTTAGAGTGGATATTCCTATCCTGGGTGCGGTGGATCGGGTGTTACAAGATTTGATTCAAGTGATAAAGGAAATGGGACAACAACCTGATTCCGATGCGTTAGCCACTTGGTGGGGACAAATTGATAGTTGGCGGGCGACAAATTGTTTACGTTATGATCGTAACAGTGAGTTGATCAAGCCGCAATTGGTGATCGAAAAACTGCACGAACTGACCCAAGGTAATGCTTTTATAACATCTGATGTGGGTCAACACCAAATGTTTGTGGCCCAGTTTTACAAGTTTAACCAACCACGTCATTGGATTAATTCTGGCGGTTTAGGCACAATGGGCTTTGGTTTACCGGCGGCGATGGGTGTTCAAATGGCCCATCCAAATGACACGGTGATTTGTGTCACGGGCGAAGGTAGCATTCAAATGTGTATACAGGAATTATCAACCTGTAAACAATATGATTTGCCCATTAAAATCATTATGTTGAATAATCGCTACTTAGGTATGGTGCGTCAATGGCAAGAACTGTTTTATGACAAGCGGTATTCCCATACTTATGTGGATGCCTTGCCCGATTTTATGAAACTGGCGGACAGTTATGGACATGTCGGTATGCGGATTGAGAAGCCTAGTGAAGTGGAAAGTGCGCTCAAGGAAGCGTTGGCGATAAAAGAAAGCCTGGTATTTATGGATTTTCTCATTGATCAAGGTGAGAACGTGTATCCGATGGTTGCCGCTGGTAAAGGGCATAATGAAATGTTGTTATCCCCAGAGAGAGAGTTAGCTTAAAGATGCGTCATACGATTTCAATTTTGTTAGAAAACGAACCTGGTGCTTTATCACGGGTTTCCGGTTTATTCTCAGCACGCGGTTACAATATTGAGTCTTTAACCGTCGCGCCAACAAATGATCCTTCTATGTCACGGATGACTTTAGTCACGAGAGGTTCGGACGAGATCATTGAGCAAATCACTAAACAACTCAATAAATTGGTTGATGTGATTAAGCTGCTTGACTTAACGGAAGGGACACACATTGAAAGGGAATTGATGTTGGTCAAAATCAGCGTGTCAACCACTACCCAACGTGAGGAGATCAAACGTCTGGTTGATATTTTCCGCGGCCGCATTATTGACGTGGGTGATGCCAATTACACGATTGAAATGACGGGCACGGGCGACAAACTGGATGCTTTTATTAATGCTATTGAGCCACAGCTAATAGTTGAAGTGGTTCGTTCTGGTGTGTTGGGTATTGCACGAGGCGCTTCGAATTTGCGGGCATAAAATCGCAAAGCAAAAAAATTGGGATGATTGCCACGGAATGACACAGAAAGCACGGAATATTTCCGTGTTTTTCCGTGTTTTTCCGTGGCCAAATCTGTATTTACAAAAAAGAGGATTTGAAATTGAATATTTATTACGATAAAGACGCTGACTTATCCCTGATTCAAGGTAAAAAAGTGGCCATCATTGGTTATGGTTCGCAGGGTCATGCTCATGCTAATAATTTGAAGGAATCCGGTGTTGAAGTTGTTGTCGCTTTGCGGAGTGGTTCAGCATCGGCACAAAAAGTGGAATCGGCCGGTTTACAAAGTAAGCCGATTGAAGAAGCGGTTGCTTGGGCAGATGTGGTGATGGTACTGGCTCCGGATGAGGATCAAGCGCAACTTTACCGTGAACAAATTGCACCGAATATCAAAAGTGGTTCGGCACTGGCTTTCGCACATGGGTTTAATATTCATTTTGAACAAATTGAAGCCGCTGCCGATCTGGATGTCATTATGATTGCGCCCAAAGGCCCTGGCCATTTAGTGCGTTCGACTTATACACAGGGGGCAGGTGTACCTAGTTTAATTGCGGTGCATCAAGATGCTTCTGGACAAGCTAGAGAGATTGCCTTGTCTTATGCTAGTGCGAATGGTGCTGGACGCGCAGGTGTGATTGAAACCAGTTTCCGTGAAGAAACGGAAACCGATTTATTTGGTGAACAAGCTGTGTTATGTGGCGGCATAACGGCTTTGGCACAAGCCGGGTTTGAAACGTTAGTTGAAGCGGGTTATGCACCAGAAATGGCCTATTTTGAATGCTTGCACGAACTGAAACTGATCGTCGATCTGATGTACGAAGGTGGCATGGCTAATATGCGTTATTCAGTTTCCAATACGGCTGAATATGGTGATTTTACTCGTGGGCCACGCATTATTACAGAACAAACCAAGGATGAAATGCGTCAAATCCTCAAGGAAATTCAAACGGGTGAATTTGCGCGTGAATTTATCATGGAAAATCAAACGGGTAGGGCCACTCTCAAAGCCAAACGTCGCTTAGCGCGTCAACATCAACTTGAACAAGTCGGTGCTCAGTTGCGGGGTATGATGCCGTGGATTAAGGCGAATCAGTTGGTTGATAAGACTAAAAACTAGACCTTAAAATTTGGGGGGTGCCAGCCTTCCTTGTAGAGACGCACTGCCGTGCGTCTCTATACTGCCGTGGAGACGCACGGCCGTGCGTCTCTACTCCTCCCAATCAACACCCTACATTAAAATGACTGAAAAAAAAGAACTTTCTGAAAAAATAAAGCGGCCACGCGGTATTTATTTATTACCTAATTTATTTACCACAGCTGCCTTGTTTTCAGGCTTTTATGCGATCATTGCTGCAACCACAGATCGTTTTGAAGCAGCCGCAGTCGCCATCTTTATTGGTATGATACTTGACGGTTTAGATGGACGTGTGGCTCGCTTGACAAATACACAAAGTGATTTTGGCGCTGAATATGACAGCCTTTCTGATCTCGTCTGTTTTGGCCTCGCCCCAGCTTTGCTCATGCATGAGTGGTCTCTCTATTCTTTAGCCCATCTTTCCGGTTTGCTCGGTAAACTGGGTTGGTTAGCCGCTTTTATTTATACTGCCGCGACGGCGCTACGTTTAGCGCGTTTTAATACACAAGTCGGTAAAGTGGATAAAGCGTATTTTCAAGGACTTGCTAGTCCCGCAGCGGCAGCCGTCATGGCCGGATTTGTCTGGTTAAGTATAGGTTATCAATTAGAAGGATCAACTTTAGTTGTGCCCGCCTGGATTATTACAGTGACGATGGGCCTTCTGATGGTCAGCAAATTTCGTTACCATAGTTTCAAAAATTTAGAAATTCTAAAAGGACGAGTCCCCTTTTTTACCATTTTGATTATGGTGATGATATTTGTATTGGTGTCAATTGATCCACCGCAAATTTTATTTTTAGGTTTTCTGGGGTACGCCATTTCAGGCCCCATTTTCACTTTGATCGCATTACGAAAACGCCGTGCCACTCGCCATGGGTAGTTGTCAGTACTGAACCATAAATTTTCAGGTATTTTAACAGAAGCAATCCGAAATTGGGGTTGCCCTTTGTGGTAAAACACCTGTTTATTTGTGTTTCAGCAACAATCTTTGTCCACCCTACTACTGAAAACGGATGACATTTCTAAACTTAATTTCTAAAATCTCTGGAAAAGTTCATATCCGAGCTGTTCTCATTGTGCCCTTCATTTTCCAAATTATTTTGGCAGTCGGATTGACGGGTTATCTTTCATTTCGCAACGGGATTGAAGCGGTTAATGATCTCGCTACCCAATTGCATACTGAAATTACCGCCCGCATTGAGCAATATCTTAATACCTACCTGAATATCCCTTCTCTTGTTGTTAATCTGAATGCCAATACGATTTCTAACGATCAATTGGATTTAAATAACTTGCGTAGCTGGTTACCCTACTTTTTTGAACAAAGTAAAGTGTTTGATGAACTGAGTTTTATTTACTTTGGCCATCAACAAGGTGATTACATTGCCTTGCATAGGCGAGATGATGGAAAATTAGCTTACAATATCAGAGATCAAAAGACGGAGGGTTTGATGTTTGATTACCATTTAGATGAAAATGGTAAAACGCTTGGGCTTCTCAAGGAACCCACTAAATATGATCCCAGGCCCAGGCCCTGGTATCAAATCGCCGTGAGAGCAGGAAAAGCCGTCTGGACAGATATTTACAGCTTTGTTGGTACCGGAAATGAGACTGGACAACTGGGAATGAGTTTTGTTTATCCTTACTACGATCAGATCGGCACATTGCAAGGTGTCTTAGGTTCCGATTTTACCTTGACCAGAATTAGCACGTTTCTGCGTAGCTTGAAAATAGGAAAGCAGGGAAAGACTTTTATTGTGGAACCTTCAGGTTTAGTGGTGGCCGGTTCGTTTCCTGAACCGCCATTTGATAAAAATCAACAACAACTCAAAGCCTTTGATGTCAAAGATAAATTGATTCAAGCAACCGCTAAATATTTGACAAAACGTTATGGTCACTTTAGTCAGATTACCGATAGTGAACAAACCCATTTTTTTTATGAAGGCCAGCGACAACTCGTTCATGTTTCTCCTTTTAACACCAAATTTGATTTAGATTGGCTGATTATCGTTGTTGTTCCAGAAGCAGATTTTATGGAGCAAATCAACAACAATAGCCGCATGACGGTTCTATTGACGCTAGTGGCTTTGGTATTAGCAACGATCATCAGTATTTTGACCTCTAAATGGATTATCCAACCCATTCTCGGTTTGAATGAAGCGGCTAAAAAACTCTCTAATGGAGACTGGGATCAAAGTTTACCCGTTGAACGTTCTGATGAGCTGGGGGAACTGGCTAATTCTTTTAACAGTATGGCAAAACAATTAAAGGGTTCTTTTCAAACCCTTGAAGAACAAAATGCCGAATTACAGCGTTTAGATAAACTTAAAAACGAATTTCTGGCCAATACTTCCCATGAACTGCGTACTCCCCTCAATGGTATTATTGGCATAGCGAATTTTCTCATCGACGGAACGACAGGGTCTCTCCCAGAACCAACCTGTAATAATCTCATGATGATTGTTCTCAGTGGACGACGTTTAGGCAATCTCGTCAATAATATTCTTGATTTTTCTAAACTGAGACTTATGAATCTTGATTTGCAACGCAAATCAGTGGATATACGAGAAATCGTTGAAGTGGTGTTTACGCTGAGCAAACCCTTGATTGGTAAAAAAGAGTTGCAATTTGTGAATAACATTTCCGAAAAATTTCCTTTAGCACTGGCTGATGAAAATCGTTTGCAACAGATTCTACTCAACTTAGTGAGTAATGCGGTTAAGTTTACTGACAGTGGGCGCGTCGATATTTCGGCTGAAGTCAAAGAGGATTGTTTAGCCATTAGCGTTTTTGATACTGGCATCGGTATTCCAGAAGATAAATATGACCGTATTTTTGAATCCTTTGAACAAGCAGACGGTTCGACGGCCCGCATTTACGGTGGCACGGGTTTAGGTTTAGCAGTGACTAAAAAGTTAGTGGAATTGCATGATGGTGATATTTATGTTGCTTCAGAAATCGGTGTTGGATCGCGTTTTACGTTTACTTTACCGATAGCAGACGATGCACATAATCTGCTAAATGAATCGCCGCTTAGTCGTGAATCTTTGGTTATTGAAGAACGCTCGCCAGACATCAGTAGTCAGTTTCAACTCTCTAAAGCGCCTTCACTAAACGGGGCCGTCAAAATATTGGTCATAGAAGATGAACCGATTAATATTCAAGTTCTGATCAACCATTTAAAACTACAAAACTATGCGATTTCCCTAGCCATGAATGGCATAGACGCTTTAGCAGAGATAGAAAAAGGTTATAAACCTGATCTGATTCTATTGGATGTGATGATGCCAAAAATGACAGGCTATGAGGTCTGTATTAAACTCCGTGAAGAGTTTCCGGTTAATGAATTGCCTATTTTGATGTTGACCGCTAAAAATCAAGTATCAGATTTGGTAGAAGGCCTCCAATCAGGTGCGAATGATTACTTAACTAAACCAATTTCAAAACAGGAATTGATGGCCAAAATCCAAATGCAGTTGCAATTGTCTCAAATGAACCTGGCCTACAATCGTTTTGTTCCGCGTCAATTTCTCAAAATTCTTAATAAGAAAAATATTATAGAGGTCCAGTTAGGTGATCAAGTGCAGAAGAATATGTCGATTTTATTTTCTGACATTCGCTCATTTACAACCTTGTCAGAAAACTTGACACCCGAAGAGAATTTTAACTTTATCAATACCTACCTGAGTCGTATGGAACCGATTATTACAGAACACAATGGTTTTGTTGAACAATATCTCGGTGATGCGGTGATGGCCCTGTTTGACGGCAGTGCCGATGAGGCTGTTAAAGCGGGTATCTCAATGCACCAGCAATTGAGAAAAGATAACCAGCATGATGAAGGGGTAGGGGCTATTCCAATTCAGATTGGTATTGGCATTAATACGGGCCCTTTAATATTAGGCACGATTGGCGGACAACAACGCATGGCAGGAGCGGCCATCAGTGAAGCGGTTAATTTAGCTTCCCGTCTTGAAGGCTTGACTAAGCATTATGGGGTATCATTATTAATCAGTCATCACACTTACGCTCAGTTACGCAATCCCAGTGACTATGCTATCCGCTTGATTGATCGGGTTAAAATCAAAGGCCAATCAGAATTAGTCATCGTCTATGAAGTATTTGAAGCAGATGAAGAACAAAACAAGGCGGGTAAATTAGCGAATCAAACCTTGTTTGCCAGCGCCTTATCAGACTATAAGCAAAAAGATTATAGCAAAGCGGCCCAACAGTTTGAAGCCTGTTTAAAACACAATCCAAATGATACCGTGGCAGAGATTTATTTAAAACATTCTCGTTTGTATCTAAGTAGTGAATCATAAGATTAGCTCTATTAATATAAGCAAGCGAAGCAAGCGAAGCAAGCATAAGGGGCAACCACAAGGGATTGCCCCTACAATATCCCCTTTCCATTTTTACAGCGGTTCACTCACAACGATTTTAGGCCGTTTCTCACCTGGAAATTGTATCCGGGCTGCCATGGCAGGATTCATATAAACCGTTCCCGCTTCATCCACTAACATAACATATTTAATCCCTATTTTTCGCGCAATTCGATGCCAATCGGGTAAACCCGCCACACTTAAAGCGGTTGATGCCGCATCGGCCAGTACACCGCTGCGATCTATCACGGTTACTGAAGTTAAACCTTGTACCGGCCAACCTGTGCGCGGATCGAGTAGATGTGAATAACGTACCCCTTCAGATTCTCGAAAACGTTCATAATCTCCAGAAGTCATCACACTTTCTTCGCCACTCACTGAACACGCCGCTAAAACGCCTTTCCCGCTCGGATGTCGAATGCCTATTAACCACGGTTGTTCCTCCTTTTGCCCTATCGCTTTCAGATCGCCACCCGCATTCACAATGGCATTGTGTATCCCCACAGAACGTAATTTATCAATCGCTAAATCGACAGCGTATCCTTTGGCAAAGGCCCCAAAATCGAATTGCACGGCCCGATTGCCTGAAGTCACTTGATTGCCATCAATCTCAATATCGTTCATACTGGGTGCCAGTGCGACTAATTCAGCAATTTTTTCCGCAGGGGGTACGGCGTGATGACTGGCTAAATCATCCTGATGAAATCCCCATAAGGCGATCAATTCTCCAATCGCGGGATTAAACAGCCCTTCACTTTGATGAGAAAAACGTTTTGCCTGTACCAATAGGGATAATAAGCTGGCCGATTGAACGTTCCAAGCTTGCCCTGCAGCAATGGCTTTGTTTAAATCCGTCAAAGGACTAGAATGCCAAGCGTGCCACTGATCGTGCTGGGTTTGAAAATCCGTCTCAATGGCATTGATAGCCTGATACGCTTGTTCTTCAGAAACGCCCCAAATAGTCACATCTACCCAAGTCCCAAAAACATATAGGTGTTGTTGGAATCGTTGCTCACGGTTTACGGTTAAAAATAAAGCGAGGCTAACCAGTAATCCAGCTAATAGAATTAATATTGCCGTTCTTTTTATCATATCTCAATTATCAATTATCAGATCAACTCTCAATTATCGGTTATCATTTATGATTTATCAATTATCGCAAAGTTTGAGTTAACCGTTATAATCTTTCTTTTATTAATCCATTTGATCGCATTTATGAATAACACTCAACACACTAAACAATGGGCTATCAAAACCTTGGTGCCCGAAGAAGTTTATACGGATCGCGCGTTTTTTTTAGATTATTTTTATCAAGCCGCTTTAAAAGCGCGAACGCGCCGTACCATGTCTACCGTTTTGCTTGGACAACGGCGCATGGGTAAAACCGAAATTTTTAAGCGCGTTGTCAACCGACTGTTTTTTGAACAAGATCATCGTGATCCACAAGCCGTGGTGCCAATTTATTTTAGTTTTCCGGATATCTTTAAGGATAGATGGGATTTTGCCGAGAAATATGTTGAAAATTTTATGCGCTGGTATGCGGCATTTCGGTTGCGTGATATTTCGATTTTATCGAAACAAACGGTTACTCGTGATCAATTAATAGGGCTTATTGAAAATAATCTGGTGATAAATAAAGGATTTAAAGCATCGGTGAATTTTTTAAGCAGTCTTCTTAAAAAAAGGGTGACTATTCCTGAAGAAGTCGCACTTCAGCATCCTCGTTGGGTTGCCGATCATGATGACAGCACCATTGTCATTTTTTTGGATGAATTTCAAAACTTGCGGTTGCCACAATATGATTTTGATGTCGTGGGCTATATGCAGGAAGCGGTGGAATCACCCACTTGCCCTCATTTTGTCACGGGTTCGGCGATGAGTATTTTGGCCAGAGAGATTTTAGGGCGGGGCTCATTATTTGGGCGATTTCGCAGTAAGCCGATTGAACCACTCACCGGCTATTTTGGAGTCGAACTCACACAAAAAGCAGCGCAATATTATAATACTGAAGTTTCACAAGAAATGGCCCCAATTGTGGCAGCGCGTTGTGGGGGAAATCCTTTTTATATCAATGCCGTCGTTCAACAAGCCGCTGAACAAGAGCAAGCGATTTTAAATGAAGAAAGTCTGAATACCATTTTATCCGTCGATTTGTCTTCAGGCTTTATTTGGAATGAACTGTCGGATCAAGTGAATCGTTGGATTGAACGGATAAATGACTACGGGATTACCAAATGGATTTTATATCTTTCCGCCCTAGAAGAAGGTGATCGCATAGATTTAAGCCGCATTCAACAACAATTATTGGAAAAAGAGGGAAAACAGGTTTCCCTTGAACAAATTCGAGCAGTCTTAATCAAACTCTCTCGTGGTGATTTGATTGACTATAAAGAATTGGGGGGCTGGTTTCGGAAAGTTGATGATCCGATTTTGTTAGAATTTCTGAAAGTTTGGGGCAAAATTGAAGTAGAAGGGATTGATAGTTTTGAGGTGCAAGACGAATTACACCAACAATATCAAACACTTAAAAGGAAAGTCAGAGACTTGAAGGGCTACTTAGCAGAAGTCTACATGGCCCAAATACTGCTCAATGCTCAACGGAAAAAGTTGCCCGGCCAATATTTGCATACCGACAATGATGTGCCCATTCCTGATTTTACTTATGTGAGATTGAGAGAACGCTTAGGCCCTGGCATGGGCGCTGAAATTGATGTTCATGGCGCCGCTGGGATTGAACAATGGGTGGCTGAAAGTAAATGGTATCAGGGCCGTAAAGTAGGCCTGTCTGAAATCCAAAAATTGCTTGACAAGGCTTCGATAGTGATCAGAAATCGCGAGACGGATTTTGTGCGTGTTTGGTTTTTCGGGCATGATGGCTTTACAAAGGAAGCCGAAAAGTTTATGCAGGAACAAGGGATTTTTTGGTCAACCCGCGCTGATTTAGATAAATTGTTGGACTATGTGAAGTTGAGACGCTTGCCGACATTGTAAAATCGAACGACAAAAAGGGTATATCGTGCTAAAGTCTTCGATATTCAAATTTTTGTGTGCAAAAACTTGAACATCAAAGGTTTAATCCTTTATTAGAATTTTGTAATTAGAGTTTTAAGGGATAAGATCGTGATAATTTTTCGGTTTAGGAATATCAAAAAAATAAATTATCCCGCAGGGCTACTCTATGCACACAAATCTTATGTCACAAACTGTCGGCTCACGCTTCGCGCAGAGCCGCAGAGAATGAGAGAAATTAAACAAACCGGCTTGAATTGCCTTTTGGGATTTATTTTTTTGGAACTTCCTTAATCCTTTCATATACAATCCTTGTCATTAAGGTTTTAAATCCTTTTTTATAAGCAATCCTTGTGGTTATATAACATTTATGGAAATTTTCGGCCCTATTCCCTCAAGACGACTTGGACGTAGTTTAGGTATTAATAATATACCGCCAAAATCTTGTTCTTATTATTGTACTTATTGTCAAGTCGGCCCAACTGAACAAACTGAAATGGTACGTCGCCATTTTTATGGTGCTGATTATCTCGTTAAACAGGTTAATGCGCGTGTCGCGCAACTTCGAGAACGCGGCGAAACCATTGATCACCTTTCTTTTGTACCCGATGGTGAACCGACACTTGATCTTGATTTGGCTGAAACGATTGATAAATTACGGCCTTTGGGCATCAAGATTGCGATTATTACAAATGGCTCACTGATTTGGGATGAGGGGGTGCGTGAAACGCTTAATAAAGCGGATTGGGTGTCTCTTAAGGTAGACAGTGTTGATGAAAAAAGCTGGCAGCGCCTTAATCTACCTGATAAAAATTTGAAACTAGAGACTATTTTGGAAGGTATGATGACGTTTGCTGAGGCCTATACGGGTACGCTAGTGACCGAAACGATGCTGGTCAAAGACCGTAATGTGAGTGAGGCATCAGCAGTAGGCATAGCTGATTTTCTCCAGCGTCTTAATCCAAAAAAGGCTTATTTTCTGATTCCTACCCGTCCACCGGCTATTTCTTCTATTCGGCCACCGAGTGAAGCCGAACTCAATCGTTTTTATCAAATTGTCAGTCGTAAACTGGCCAACATTGAATATCTGACGGGTTATGAAGGTAATGCATTTGCTTCTAGCGGCAATGCTGCTGAAGATTTACTCAGTATAACGGCCGTGCATCCGATGCGTTTTGAGGCCGTGCGCGAATTACTCTCAAAAAATCAAGCTGATTGGGGTATTGTTGAAAATCTGGTTAATGAGGGTAAAATTATGGAGACTGAATATGAGGGCCAGAAGTTTTATATTAGACGTTTTCAGCAATGATTAGCTTTAATTTGAATTGTTTGCAAACTAAAGCGCCAACCTAGACAAGATAAAAAATATGACACAAGCAGACATTGGGCTCATCGGCTTAGCCGTTATGGGTCAAAATTTAGTTCTCAATATGAATGATCACGGTTTTAAAGTCGCGGTTTATAATCGCACGGCCTCTAAAACAGATGATTTTTTAAGCGGCCCAGCTCAGAATACGGCCATTATTGGGGCCTATTCTATTGAGGAATTAGTCAGTCAACTTAAAACACCACGGGCCGTTATGTTGATGGTGAAAGCAGGGCAGGTGGTTGACCAGTTTATTGAACAACTACTGCCCCATTTGGAAGCGGGCGATATCATCATCGACGGCGGTAATTCTAACTATACTGATACGAATCGCCGGACTGAAGCACTGGCTAAACAAGGCCTTCGCTTTTTAGGTACGGGTATCTCTGGTGGTGAAGAAGGGGCACGTCACGGGCCTTCGGTAATGCCAGGCGGTAATCCTGAAGCTTGGCCGGTGGTTAAACCGATTTTGCAAGCTATCGCGGCTAAAGTAGAGGGAGAAACGTGTTGTCAATGGGTGGGTGAAAAGGGGGCAGGGCACTATGTGAAAATGGTGCATAACGGGATTGAATATGGGGATATGCAATTAATTTCGGAAGCTTATCACCTGATGCGTGCCGGTTTGGGATTGCCAGTTGACAAAGTGCAATCTGTTTTTGAACAGTGGAATAAAGGCGTATTGGATTCTTATCTGATTGAAATCACGGGCCATATTTTAAAAGTCTCCGATGCGGATGGCAGCCCCTTGCTTGATAAAATCCTAGATACTGCGGGACAAAAAGGGACGGGTAAATGGACGGGTATTGATGCCCTTGATTTAGGGGTGCCGTTGACATTGATTAGCGAAGCGGTTTTTGCCCGTTGTTTATCGGCTCGTAAAGCAGAACGCTTGAAAGCGGCGCAGATTTTAACCCGTGATCAAGTGGCTTTTGCCGGTGACGCAGAAGCTGCGATAGCGGCAATTCACGATGCCCTTTACGCTTCCAAGATCATTTCTTACGCTCAAGGTTATATGTTAATGCGTGAAGCGGCTCAAGAATACGGTTGGCAATTGAGTTATGGCGACATTGCCTTGATGTGGCGAGGCGGCTGCATTATTCGCAGCCAATTTTTGGGTAATATCAAACACGCTTTTGATAAAAACCCTGATCTTGAAAATGTGTTGTTAGATGACTTTTTTGCCCGCGAAATTAAACGGGCCGAAGCCGGTTGGCGTAAAGCGGTGATTTTGGGTATTGAATTAGGCATACCCACCCCCGCGTTTTCTTCTGCCTTAGCCTTTTATGATGGATATCGAAATGAACGCCTCCCCGCAAACTTATTACAGGCGCAACGAGACTATTTTGGGGCACATACTTATGAACGAGTCGATCAACCAAAAGGGGCGTTTTTCCATACCGATTGGACAGGGCATGGCGGGAAAGTGTCGTCTAGCACTTATGAGGTTTAAAGGGGTTAAGTCTTAGCACCTATCAGTTTGTAAAATCTAGTGCAGGATCGCTCCTGTTTTAATTCCATTAGAAAACTAGAGTTGCCCCTTTTTAGGCTAATTAGGCTTGCAGGAATTTAACGCCACCACGCTGTTTTAAAGGGGCAGCCGAAGTATTATAATTTTTGGCAAGGCAACCTACGCCAGAAGAAACCAGCTCTGCGCCCCTCCGAAAATTGACAGGCCCATAGAAGCAACGTTTATTTGTAATTAGAGACGCGAAGCATCGCGTCTCTACAATTCGCGGTTTCGTTCCGACGCTTCGCGGCGCAAATCTTTGCGGTCGGTAAAATACCGGTTTATTTGTGGTTCAGTACTTAAGGCAAATGAAAACAGTATTCCTTAAATTGGTTGGAAGAATATGACAGATAAATTGATTATTTCGGTTTGTGGTAATTTTAAAAAAGAATTGGCGGCCGTCATTGCGGAAGAAGAATTTGCTGATGTTGAGATGGCTATTTTTCCGGCGACCTGTGGTCGCCCAGCGATAGAATGGCATGATTTAGAAAGGGCTATCCACAGTAATGGCAATTGTAGCCGGTGTGATGTTTTAGGCCGTTCTTGCATTGCGAAACTGACAAAGCGGCCTAAAGAATTGGCCTATTGTGATCTTCATAAATGTCATCGTCATAAATTTCATCTTCATAAATTAGAACAATGTTTCCACTTGTTTGCTGATCAAAACCTGATTGATAGCTATCTTAAAGAAGGGGCTTACCTGATAACGCCTAGTTGGTTGGTAAATTGGCAATACCATTTAAAAACAATGGGGTTTCAACAGGAATTGGCACAAGTCTTTTTCAAAGAATCAGCCCGTCGGCTGTTGTTGCTAGATACGGGCATTGAGGCTAACAGTGCTGATCACTTGCGTGATTTTGCTGAGTTTGTCGAAATGCCCTCTCAAATTGTGCCGGTTGGCTTAGGGTATTTTCGACTCTTGTTAAGCAAAATGGTGATGGCATGGCGGTTGGAACAGCAAAAAAATGAGTCAACGACTGCCTTAAATCATGCCCGACAGCATATCTCAGAATATGCGATGGCAATAGATTTGCTGAACAATCTGGCAAGCACGATGAGTGAATCAGAAGTCATTCAAAATATTATTGATCTCTTCAGTATGCTTTTTGCGCCTCATGCCTTATTTTATTTACCTTTAAGGGATGATAAAGCGGGGCAACTTCATCAACAAGTGTTTTCATCTTATAGCATTGATAGTATAGCTATCCTAAATCGTTTAACCCATTTCGACAAAGTGTATGATTGGACAGAATCGGGTAACGGTTTTCGTTTGCAGATTAAGCACCGAAATAAAACGTTGGGTATTCTGGAGGTGGAACAAATCGCTTTTCCTGAATATAAGGAACGTTACTTAAATCTGGCTTTGACGATTGTTAGCGTCTGTGGTTTAGCCATTTATAACGCGCGTAGCTTTCAAAAGGTGAAGTTGTTGGAAGAACGCCAGCTAATGGAAAACGCGCTTATCAGAGCAAAAGAACAAGCAGAATCAGCTAATCGGGAAAAAAGTGAATTTCTGGCGAATATGAGTCATGAGATACGCACCCCCATGAATGCTATCATGGGTTTCAGTGAACTGTTATCAACACAAATCACGGTTGAAAAACAAAAAAGCTATCTGGATGCTATCAAAACCGCCGGTAAAAATTTGCTCGTCTTGATTGATGATATTCTTGATTTGTCCAAAATTGAAGCTGGAAAGTTAGATATTCAGTATGAAGCACTGAATACGAATTGGTTTTTTAATGAATTAAAACAGATATTTGCAATGAATATCGCCGATAAAAACGTGAATTTTATTGTTGATATTGATAACAATTTTCCGCCAGCATTGATCATTGATGAAGTACGGTTGCGACAAATATTGCTAAATCTCATTGGTAATGCTTTCAAGTTTACGGAAAAGGGCTATATCAAAGTGAGCGCCAAAAAAGGGGGGCAAGTTGATAATGAGGCTAAAATGGATTTAATTATCTCGGTAGAAGATAGCGGTATTGGGATACCTGAAAATCAACAGGATATTATTTTTGAATCTTTCCGGCAACAAAATGGCCAAAGTACTCGAAAATATGGCGGCACGGGATTGGGGCTCGCTATTAGCAAACGATTAGTCGAAATGATGAAGGGTCATATTTCCGTTAAGAGTAAAGAGGGTCAAGGTAGTGTTTTTGAAATCATTTTACAGGATGTAGAGCTCTCTTCCAGTGTGCCGGCTGTGATACACCCTGAAGTCTTTAATGTGAAAGAGATTATTTTTGAAAAGGCTAAGGTATTGGTTGTCGATGATATGAAATCCAATCGCGATCTCATCAAAGAATGGTTATCTGAAGTGAATTTGGAGATTATAGAAGCAGAAAATGGGCAAAAAGCCCTGCTTTTGGCAGAGGAATATCAGCCTAGTATTATTTTTATGGATATCAGAATGCCCGTGATGGATGGCTATGAAGCAATGACACGATTGAAAAATAATCCGAAGACTTTGAATATCCCAGTGATTGCTTTAACGGCCTCTATCAAAGCAGATGATCTTTCAAAAATAAAGGCATCCTGTTTTGAGGGTTATTTGTCCAAACCGGTGAATATGCGTGCTCTCTTTTATGAATTGTATTCCTATTTAAAACATCCTGCCAAATCTATCACAGCTTTGCCAGTTGAAACCTTAAAAACGCCTGTTCCTGAAAATATAAGCAGACTCCCAGAGTTGATTAAAAAAATTGAAAATGAGTTCATGCCAGAATGGCAAGAAATAAACGGTGCGTTGGAAATGGATGTGCTGGAAAATTTCGCAGAAAGGTTAGTCAAATTGGGAAAAGAGTATAATATTTCAATATTAATCCATTACGCTGAGAATTTGTCTGAATTTATCCAAAATTTTGATATTACTCTTATGAAAAATGCCTTAAAAGAATTCCCTTTTTTACTAGAACAAATCCGAAAAGCTACTCTCAATGAATAATCAAAAAAAACCGCTGGTTTTGATCGTAGATGACAATCCGCAAAACTTGAAAATGTTGGGCAATATACTGAAGGAAAAGCCTTATAGACAAGCACTGGCCCAAAATGGTGCCGAAGCCTTAGATTTTATTAAAAAAAAACGCCCCGATCTCATTTTGTTAGATATTATGATGCCTGAAATGAACGGTTTTGAAGTGTGTCAAAAATTAAAGCAAGATGCAGAACTTTCAGAGATTCCGGTTATTTTTTTGACGGCTAAAACGGGAAAAAAAGAGGTTATCAAAGGTTTGAAACAAGGCGCGGTTGATTACGTGACGAAACCTTTTAATAGCCAAGAATTAATCACGCGAGTGAGTACGCATCTTGAATTGAAAGCGGCAAAAGAAGCGCTTCTCGAAAAAGTTGAAGAACTCAAAGAAGCCAATGCCACAAAAGACAAATTTTTTGCCATCATCGCGCATGATTTAATGTCGCCATTCAATGCGTTATTAGGTTTATCAGAATTGTTGCTGGAAGAGAAAGATATTAACGCTGAGAAAAGAGAAAAATTGCTTAAAATCATTCAGCAAGCCTCAAAAACAGGGTATAACTTGTTAAAAAATTTATTAGAATGGTCTAGATTCCAAACGGGGCGCATGGCTTTTAGGCCAGAAAAAATCAATTTGAAAGAGATAGTGAGTGCCAATTTTGAATTATTAAACAGTAATGCCGTAGCAAAAAATATCCATATTTTCTCAACTATTTTAGAGACAAGCTACGTTTTTGCTGATAGAAATATGCTTAATACTATCATCAGAAACTTACTTTCAAACGCGATCAAATTTACGCCTGAAAAGGGTAAGATAGAGGTAGTGTGTTGTGAAAAAGAGGCTTATATTGAAATAGCCATATCAGACACTGGGCTTGGAATAAATTCACAAGATATCAATAAGCTGTTTAGAACGGATATCACTTATAGCACAATTGGAACTCGCCAAGAAACAGGCACAGGCTTAGGTTTAATTTTATGCCAAGAATTTGTCGAAAAACACGGCGGTAAGATATGGGTTGAGAGTGAGCTAGGAAAAGGGAGTCGATTTTATATCACGTTCCCAAATTCAGGCCCGTAGGGTGGGCTGTTGCCCACCTGAATTAAACCACTTCCTCCAAATTTTCCAGAATTAAGCCGTAAAAATGGTTATGTTCTGATTGATAAAACCAGCCTAAATGCATAAAACAATTTGAGCAAAATGCAAAGCGCCAAGCATATCCTGTAAACCAAGTATATTCTAAGGTTGGGTTGCCTTTATTAATACAGCCATTGGCCTTTGAAAAACAACCGATTTCATAAAACAAGCCCACTGGATTGCTAAATAAATGTTGGTGTTGTGCATTGACTTCAATCTTGTAGTGGGTTGATGTGATTGGATGTCCACAAACTTTACAAAGGATTTTCGGTTTATCGTCTTTGTGCTGATCTTGTTCTAAGTCTTTGATGAGTTCCTCAAATTGAGGTTCCGTCAACCTTTGGAAAAACCAGTAGGTAGGCGAGGGGGGAGGCGTTTTGAACAACAACGGATTTGTCCTTATGTTCGTTTGTTCATTTGCAAAATCAGTAGGCGATTTATTTATCGCCTACCCAGTCAAACGAACATTTACGCGGTTAATACCATGTTTTTACGAAGCTTTTTGATCGCATTATTTTCTATCTGACGTATCCGCTCAGCTGACACTTTGTAGTGATTAGCCAATTCTTGTAATGTGGATTTTTCTTCACTCAACCACCGTTTTTGCAAAATGTCTTGACTACGTGCATCCAATTTTTCAAAAGCCTGTTGCAACTGTTGGTGCCCATGCTCTTCCCAGTCATTCTGTTCTACCAGTAATGCAGGATCATAACGGCTATCTTCCAGATACGCCGATGGTGCAAAGACATCATCCTCATCATCACTATCAACTGGGCCATCAAAAGGAACATCTTGCATCGACATCCGTTTTTCCATTTCCAAAACGTCTTTGCTACTCACCCCTAAATCTTTGGCCACATTTTCAACTTCTGCTTGCGATAACCAACCTAAGCGTTTTTTCATACTGCGTAAGTTGAAAAACAATTTGCGTTGCGCTTTGGTTGTCACGACTTTGACGATGCGCCAGTTGCGTAAAATAAACTCGTGAATTTCAGCGCGTATCCAATGCACGGCGAATGACACTAAACGCACACCTACGTTAGGGTCAAACCGTTTAACGGCCTTCATTAAACCGATATTGCCTTCTTGAATTAAATCGGCTAAAGGTAAACCATAACCCTGATAACTGTGAGCGATATACAGGACAAACCGTAAGTGCGAGATCACCAGTTGTCGAGCGGCTTCCAGATCATCCTCTTCATAAAGGCGGCGAGCTATTTTTTGTTCCTCTTCAACGCTGAGTACCGGAATCGCTTTGACAGCTTGTATGTAAGCATCAATACTTTGTTCAGAAACGGCGAGTTGCGTATTGAAAGTTGAGGCTAATGCGTTTGACATCTTTTTTATTCCCCCTGTTTTGTATATCAATGATCAATTATCGGTCAGCGAAGCTAAATCGCTTCAGAAACTTATAGACCCATCGCGAGTCTTTAAAGTCACAGACTTGGTTATATATATAACCTATTTTTTCTATTTTAGCACTCTTTAGGTGAGAGTGCTAATAAAAATTATTTATTTTATTTATTGGGATATCAAATCATGAATTCAACTGTGTCAACCCAGATTAGAGCTAGGCTAAGATTTCAAACGCGATAGAGCGATTATTATGATACCACGTCAAATTTTTTGCGCGTGAAATGTGAAAAGCTGATTGAATTTTGACTTCAATAATTTCAATATTAATGATAATAGTATTTTGAAAAAGGGTGGGCAACAACCTTGTCCACCCTACAACAATCAGATAATTAATTGATAATTGATCATTGATATAGCATCCATTTTGTGCAAGCACTGTACATAAAGTGAGCATCAAGAATACCAACTTGCTTGGAACGGTAATTTTGCACGTAATCTGCTTGTTGACTTAAATCTTGGTATCGCCCAGAAAAGTAAATAACCAGTTTACCATCAGGATGTTGAGTTAGCCACGGGCAGAGATTATATTCATCAATAACGGGTAAAGGTTGCTGGAGACGACCGAGAAATTGAAATTGTCCATGATATTCACCAAAATGAACGACTGTTTGTCCACGCTTAAATAAAGTGTTGATATATTGGCTGATATCATGTAAATCATAAGCTTGCCCCGCTGCTCGAATAATGCTTAAGGGCACACAAAGGCTGAATAAAATGCCTGTGGTACTGAGTAAAATTAACCTGTATTTTATATGGGGTAATGTCGAGACTATCAATAGGATACCAAAGAGGATCAAGATGAACGCTGGCAGCGATGAAATTTGTGTTATCCAAAACGGTACACGTACTGTAGAAGCTAAATAAGGCGCTATTAATAG
>JAYQWI020000236.1:0-3981 GCA_035871815.2 Candidatus Parabeggiatoa communis | reverse complement strand
TGTAATAGGTGTTCTACTCATTTTTATAGTAGGGTGAATATAGCGAGAGCGAAATCCTCTGCACCTCAGTTGTATATAATATTGTAACTATTTTAATAATAGACTAATCAGTCTTATATAACGAACGTTTAAATTTATCAGGTGCCAATAGTAACAACAAAAAATTTTAAGGTCTAGGGGTCATGAGCCAAAAAATTAAAATGGGTCTTCACTGATGGTGTCAATAGGCACCAAATTTTTTAGAAAACCTATAAAAATGAATTCATTATCATTTTTTTTGCGAAGGGAAAAAATTTTTTGAGATCAGAATGAATTTGAATGACTAATTAATCAATTTGAATAGCTAATTGTCAAATTCTTAAAAAAATAAAAATCTCATCCCCAATATGTAAGGATTCTGTAAATTTATCAGGTGCCAATAGTAACAACAAAAAAATTTGAGGTCTAGGGGTCATGAGCCAAAAAATTAAAATTGATTTTCACTGATGGTGTCAATAGGCCCCAAATTTTTTATAAAACCTATAAAAATCAAAGTATTATCATTATTTTGCCAAGAGAAAATTTTTTTGAGATCAGAATGAATTTGAATGACTAATTCATAAATTGTAATGACTAATTTCTATCTCCAATTATTTATCCACAGTGATAGTAATACTTTGACTCTGGGGATTGAACTTCTTTCAGATTGGAATATAGTACAACTGATCAGGGGATTGAACGGATTGATAGTACAACTGATCAGGGGATTGAGCAGATTGAAATATAGTACAACTGATCAGGGGATTGAACGGATTAATAGTGCAACTGATCAGGGGATTGAGCAGATTGCTGTAAAAATACCCAAAAGCGCTCTAGTTTGATTGGTAATATAGTACAACGGATTAAGCTTAGAAAAAATTGAACATCAACTGAAACGGAAACCTCCCTTGCACCAATCCGATCACTCCCCTGATCCGATGTACTGAACAGCAATCAGTTAGTTTTTGCCCCCCTTATTGAGCTTGCCCTTGAACATTACTTCCTTTCCTCCCAAGGATTTTCAACTTCTCTCTCCAGTTGCTTAAAATAAAAATCAAGAATTTAGCTTAATTAAGGAAGGGACAAATCTATTATAGATCGACTAAATCATCGGCAGAAATACCGGTTGTTTTAGCGACAGTATCCGGATCAAAGCCTTCGGCTAATAGGCTACGAGCAATTTCTAAGGCCTTAGTCTGTTGCCCTTGTTCAAACTTATCTCGTTGAATCTCCTCCATACCATACTCGTCTTTCATTTTAAAACGTTCTTTCGGCGAAACTAAATCTTGTTCAATCAAATCAAAAACATGTCGTATCTCTTTGCGTTGATAAGCCGTTTCATCAACTTCTTCATCTAAACTGTCTGCAATCGCTAATAACCATTCACGATAGGGTTCTGGCGTCTCATCTGTGACGTATTTCGGAGAGAGAAAAAGAATCTTATGGGGAAGTTCTTTTAAAGGCTTGCCCTTGCGATCCTTGGGCGCAAAGTCAGTCGTTGCCATATCAACTTTGTGCTTATCACCAGAGGTTAAAACCACAATCGTAAACACCTTTAAATTAGGACGATAGTTTGTAGAACTCGCAATTTGTTCTAACAAAGCGACACAGTGATAATGCAAAAAACGGTCATAATGATCGCCATAACGAACATGCTGAATGTCAACAATAACCCGATTACTAATATCTTCCGCAAATAAATCAAAGCGCGTATCCACTTTGCCGATAATTGGAAAAAACTGTTTTTCCATTTCAACTTTGTTGATTTTAAGATCAATGCCGATAAAGTCTTTCACGAAGGCTTTAAAAATATCAGGCTGTGAAAACGCTTTTTTAAAAATGACAGCATAACGTAATGAAGCGACTTTTTTCAGGGGTTATTCTCCTTTGGTTAAAAACCAGTGTAATGCCATGTTTACTTAAGCGGGCAGATAACTTGGTTGTGATGCTAATAAAGGTACGATTGGTTTAATTTTGTCTAATTGGTTTGCTTGTTTTCCATGCAACATAAGCCAGATATCCCATTTCATTTGACCATTGAGCCATAACTCTGGTGAAGTTCCGAACAATCGAGAGAGACGTAATGCCATATCTGTGCTAATACTTTGTTGTGTTTTGATGATGGCATTGATTTGTTCAACAGAAAGTTCTATCTTTTCAGCAAGTTCAGTGGTTGTTATGTGATAAGGCTTTAGAAATTCTTCTTGTAAAATTTCACCCGGATGAATGGGTGGTTGATTAGTTGGTATTCTCATTGGCTAATCCTCTTAATGATAATCGACAATTTCAACCGGTATGAATCCTTGTCCATGTAAAATATTAGCTCAATTTATTTATGATATGCTTGGCAAGATGTTCTTTAATTTCACGATGTCGCGGAATTGGTTGAGATGCTTTTGTAATAGGATTGTGATACCAATCGTGTTTTCCTCCATGGCGGATTAGAATACAACCCATTTCTTCAAGTTTTGATATCAAGTTTCGTCTTTTCATGCCACCACCAGTTCAGCAACATGTCGTACAGAAGGAATTGTGCTGCTCATGAGTTCGATGTATATATCTCTCAGATTTTCCTGTAATTCTTCTATCGTTTCTCCTTGAGTCATATAATCAGGATACTCTTGTAAATATCCGAGCCACATTTCATCATCTTGCCAATAAGTATATTTTAATGAAGTCATAAGTTTATCCTATCTTGAGGGATTCTCGTGTCCTTGTTAAAAAAATGGTGAGAATAGAAATCGGTAGCAAGAGAATAAGCAAAGGTGATAAAAGCTTTTAAAGCAGCTTTCAATAAGGTTGTTTGCTCAACTATACCTGTTAGTTGTGACGCTCTTATGAAGAGATTATCTTCAATCGTCAAATTAGTGATTTTCATCAATACTCCAAATCAATTTGGTTTTGCTGGTTGGAGTCCAAAGCTGAAGCTTTGAACTCCATTAATTACCCAAAAAGCAAAAAAAAAAAACGAGCCTGCGGCGCAAAAAAAATAAAAGGGTAAAAGCACAAAGAACAAAGTGTTACAAAATCCTGGCAAGCCGCGCACCGATGCCCCTGCTACGGCTAGTCCGCTGACTCCTGTCGCGGTTCGCCGAGCGCATCCCCACGGCATTGACGAACCACGAGCCGCCGCGCAAAACGACAAAGCTATCTTTTTTGCTGTCTTCTTTGCCTAAACAGTACTTTTCCTTACCTTTATAAGCGTTTTCATATTCTGAACACGTCCATTCCCAAACGTTTCCGACTGTGTCGTATAAACCAAAAGGGTTCGCGGCAAAAGAGCCTACGGGGGCACTGTATTTAAACCCATCACCACAGTTGCTACAATTGGCTTTATTAGAACCCACCTCATTCCCCCACCAATATTTTGTTGAAGTACCAGCCCTAGCGGCATATTCCCACTCAGTTTCGGTAGGTAGACGATATTCTTTACCCGTTTGTGTACTTAACCATTCTGCGTAAGCGGTAACATCTAACCAAGACACATTGATCACGGGACGGTTACCGCGCCCCCAACCTCCATCATCTGGTTTTTTTATAGCAGTCGCTTCGGCAAACTTGTCGTATTCCGCGAAGGTGATTTCATAACGCCCCATCGCAAAGCTTTTGATAGAGACTTCATGGACAGGCTTTTCATTAGTCTTACCACCGCCCTGAATGTCGCCCATCCGAAAAGTACCTGCCGGTATAACAACCATTTCTGGGCCATAGCTGCCGTCTTTCAAACGATCACGGACTACTTTACCAGGTATCAACCAATCAATCTGGTTATCCACTTTGGTGAGTTGCTCGGACAATTCGCCAGTCTTTTGAACCAGTTTGTTATCCAGTTCCATAAATTGCTTGGACAATCCTTCGACCGTTTCTGCCTGTTTCTTGTCCAATGCCGCTAATTGCTTTTCAAAACCCGCTTTCAATTCATTGAGCAATTTCTCATGCTGATAAACCAAATTCAGGCCTAGG
>JAYQWI020000235.1:0-1874 GCA_035871815.2 Candidatus Parabeggiatoa communis | reverse complement strand
AGTTGGGGAGAGGATATTGGAAACAACAAGTATTGTGGCCCTCGGTGGTTTAAGGTACCGATTTTGGATAATACGCTCGTTGAGGGTGACAAAACCATTCATTTCAAACTGAGTGATCCCACGGGTGGCGCACAACTGGCTGAAAGCGAAGCCGTACTCATTATTGTTGATAACGAAACGCCTGAAAGCCTAACGCCAGCCAGTGAAGACGATCCGGGTATGATTGGCTTCTATCAAAAAGACTATCAGATTGATGAAGCCGGTTCTGGCGGGGCCCTGATTTGGGTAGAACGTTTTGGTTGTGGGGCTAAAACGCCACCGGTTTCTATTTCGTATGCCACCGAACAGGGAGGTACAGCGACTATCGGGGAGGACTACGAAAGGGTGACGGGTAGCTTTTCTTGGGAAGCCAATGACTGCGGCTCGAAGTCGTTTGAGGTGGCGATAATAGATGACACGAGTGCTGAGAATCAGGAAACCGTGTTTTTAACCCTGAGTGAACCAACAGGAGGGGCTAAAGGGATTCAAACTAGGGCCCAACTCACGATCATCGACAACGACAGTAGTACGATTGGCTTCTCCCACGACAACTATTTGGTTAACGAAGGCGAGCAATCCGTCAGCATAACGGTGGAACGGACGGGCTGTGATAATTATCACACTAAGCATTACACTAAGCCAGCGGCTTCCGTTTGGTATTTAGTCTATGAAGGAGATCATCTGGCAGCCTCAAAGCAGGACTACCAAACCTTAAGAGGGGAACTGTCTTGGGAAACAGATCAGTGTCTTCCGCTCACCTTTGAAGTGCCTATTGTGGATGATAGCGAAGTAGAAGGTGACGAAACCATCAGTTTAGAACTGGTATCTCTGTCCGGTGCCCAATGGGGAAAAAACCATGCCGTCTTGACGATTATTGATAATGAACCCCTTGAAAATCAAGTCGGTACGCCTGGAAGCCGCCCAATGACGGTGAAAATGGCTTTAAACCAAAATCTTTATCTCAAAGACGATCCCTTGCGTTTAGAAATGATAGTCGATGGTATGGGTGAAGCCGATTTATATATAGCGATTAGCTCACCCAATGGCGAAATCGTAACGCTAAGCTATCCTGATAAATGGAGTAGCCAGTTAAAGACACATCAAGCTTACCTTTCAGACATCAAGATTGCAGGGAAACAAGTTTACCCGATTTTAAATATGCCAATCCCCGCCGGATTAGCTTTGGGCACCTACACCCTTTGTGGCCTATTGGTTGATCCCAATGCTGTTGAAATCTTAAATCAGGCGAACTGGATTTATTGGGATTGCCCAACATTGAGAATACATGATTTTTCTCCTTTTCGGGATACTTTACAAGATGGCAGTTTAGGGCCCGAAATGATCGTGATGCCCGCCGGCACATTCTTGATGGGTGACATTCAAGGTGGGGGTTATTCTTATGAAAAACCAGTACATGAAGTGTCTGTGGCGCGTTTTGCGATAGGCCGCTATGAAGTGACTAACGCTGAATTTGTGCATTTTTTGAACACAAGCAAGCGTCGCGGGCCTGAAGGTGAACCTTGGTTTACAACGAAAGCAGAATCATATAAATATAGGCATATCACCGGTTCTACAGGAAACTTCATCGTAGAAGCCGGTTATGAAAATCATCCTGTCATTGGGGTTTCTTGGTATGCTGCAACAGCTTACCTAAACTGGTTAGCGGAACAAACGGGAAAGCCATATCGTTTACCGACGGAATCCGAATGGGAATATGCGGCTCGTGCGGGAACAGAAACCAAGTATTGGTGGGGGAATGACTTCGGAAAAAACCGTGCGAATTGTGGGTCTGGTTGGTCTGGTGAGACTGCCCCAGTCGGTTCTTTTGAAGCGAA
>JAYQWI020000234.1:0-3484 GCA_035871815.2 Candidatus Parabeggiatoa communis | reverse complement strand
CTTCCGATCTCCTCCAATTGCGCCGCTGCAAAATAAATTTTGCACTCCAATTGCGCCACTGCAAAATAAATTTTGCACTCCAATTGCGCCACTGCAAAATAAATTTTTCACTAAAATAAAATTTGTACTTCATTCAATCGGGAAACGCTATATATACACCCTTAAAAGAGATGGTCGATATCCTAAAAAAGGGTTTGCTAAGATTGGACTTGCCAAAAAAATTAATAATGACTTTCCCATTTGATGAGTTAGTTTTGTCTGCGATAACATCCTCTTCTCACTGGTGTCATCTCGCGCTTAAATGGGTTGAAGAGGGTTCTCCTCTCAGTGATGAAATGCGATTATATCTGTGCAACAACGATAAGCAATCGAAACAGTGGCTTAAATGGCAAAAAGAAAGGTTAAGTGATGTGCTGGGCATATAAAAATAAATCAAATCAACATGGCGGAAAATGATGTTGGCACTTGCGCCGGTTATTTGAAGTGTTATGTATACTTACCACAATGATGCAATACCGAAAGCAAGATTAATAAGAAGAGAGAGCAAAAATCTTTGTTGAGAGACAACCTAGAGAAGCTATTCTTAATAGGAATTTCATCAGCGGTTTTACGTCATTATGATCATTGGGAGGATTTTTTAGAAAAGCCTCATTTGCACTGGCATGAAGATTCAACCGATTTTGAATTCGAGCCATCGCTAATTTCAGTTCAATAATTTCACCAAGACAGACGCGCAGAATTGCCCAGACAAGTATGAACGACATCACAAATTATTGAGCTTGGCACAATCTAATCATTTCATGCGTAATCCTTGTCGTTATGGCACTGGGGTCGTTGAATGGGATTGATTCGTGCGACCCGTTCCGTTAAAAATGCGATAAAACGCATGTAAAACGGGCTTAATAGGAAGTTCTATTATGATAACTCAAAGATTGTGGGATTAAAGCTATCCCTAGATGACCTAAAGTCTACGCCAATACCCTTATTGGAAGTCCGTTAAACTTCTGGTAAAGCAGGGTATAATGCGCCAAAAACAGGATTAGCCCTGTTAAGGTGCTAGGTAATTGGATAGGGTAACGAGAGAAACTTTCGATATAATAAAGCGTTCGTTACCCATAACGGAAACAAGCTAAGTAGTAATCCGTATTTGGATCGAAAACACTTATGACACGAATCTAGTAATATGATAGGTGTTGGATTCGTAAGAATCATTGTCACGGCGCATAGAAAGTATCTAAGTCCAAGTATAGCCCATTTTTGGGAACGGGGTAATTATTTCAGTCTTACTCAAGAAGGTATTGAGTTGAGTCTAACAAACTTTAATCGATTGGGATAACAGGATTGTGTAAGAAGCTAATGGCTAAATGTAATATTTAGCATACGCTGACGTACACACTGTCAACTAAGACTAATAACACTAACTAAACAAACCAATACCATCGAGAGGGGTTCGGACTTAGATGAAATGGTGTCAAATCGACGCTTAGAAAGTTTATTACAAAGGCTGTAGAATTACGGTCAAAAAATAAAAAAATAGTTGTTCGATACGCCGTGTGAGGTGAAAATCTCACGGTTTGTGCTTTGAAGACGAGTCCCTTATGGTGACATAGGGGGCTTAGTTTAATAATTTGATTTGGCCAAAGGATTTGAACCAAAACCAAATCGTCATGAAGGCCTTGACTAAACTACCTGATGATCAAGCGCGTCAAGCAATACTTGACGTTGTGGCTAAAAAGTTAGATAATGGCACGCTTCAAAAGCCAGTATCCTTTTTAAGAAAGGTGGTTGACAATTACCTCATGGGTGATTTCACGCCTCTTGAGCAAACATCGAGGGAAGTGAAGGAGTCATCTAATAAGACGGCTGATAGGCAGGTTTACGCGCCTAATGAGTGTCCTTATTGTGATGAGCAGAATATACTCACTTATGAGGTTGTTAGAACTGGTGAAGTGCAACGTACATTGTGTAAGCATTACCACGATACGCCAGAGATTGGAATGAAACGGGGCTTAAGATACGTCTCGCCGCGAGTGGGTAACAAATCTCAATTTAGGAGTATTGGTGAGATTTTAGGATCGCGGATCAAAGATGTGGATGAGGTGCCGTTTTAATAGCCAGAGATTGGAGAGAAACGGGGCTTAAGATACGTCTCGCCGCGAATGGGTAACAAATCTCAATTTAAGCAGTTGATTTTTTAGTTATTTTAATGATTGGCATACACACTGCCCAACTTATAGCTCTAAAGTTGATTTCACTTAAGTGATATTTATATACTGTCCATGGTTACAATTTGCGTTTTTTGAAGGCGAAGGTTAGTCACTTTTAGGTGACTTCAGCTTTTATACTCAGCACGGGAATAAACTGAACTTTTCTAATGAGGATGGTGGGCAACGTGGTTACCCTTTTTGCCCGACATAAAAGTTTAAGTTGTGCCTGCGTGCAGTATAACTTGCTCACCCTTGCAACTGAAATGCGTAGAAAATATCCGCATCTCAAAATTACTGACGGTAACGTGTTGCTTGAAAAGAAAGGTGATGTAAGCGATATGCGTTATTGGCATGACGTAGAAAGTTTGGGATTGCCCATCATTCGTGTACTTGATGCCAAGTCTACGGCCGATATTCAAGTTGAGTTTTCATTTTATGCTTGGCAAAAGTTTGGTAAAGCGAAGAAAACTGCGCTACTTCAAAAAATGCACACAGTATGCGACGGGCTTTTATCGTACAACAAAATAAGACAGTTCGCCTTTAGTGGTATGGATACCCAACATACTGAATTCGTCACCGGTTTTAAAAGTGTTGATCATGCAGAACGCATTGCTACTGCCATGCGTGTCGAATCTGTTGGCGTGTTAAGTTAATAGTTTGGTTTGATTGGGGGGGGGGAATGGGTGACGTTTGGTTTGACGACAGGTGGTGGTGGCGGGTGATGTTAGATTATGATGAAAAGGGTACTCACTTAGTGAGCAGGGCGCCTCGTCAAAGTCAAAGTTGCAACCACACGGCATGTGGCTAAAGCCCCATGCTAAAAGAGCAAAGTCCGATAGGGCTCAAGAACTCGTCGAGTTTCGCTCTGTCAGGGTATGGCTTTAGCCTTACCCATCTTGAGTTGACTTTTGACGATGCACTGGGCGATAATTCCAAGTTGTTGAATTTCCTATTATAATTCCAACCTATGTGCTAAATGAAGGAGAAAGTATGGCTATGTATGTCTGTAAACATTGTGGGATAAAGAATTCTAGTCCATCTTTTGCTAGGAATTCTTGCAGTAAGAGTCCAACGAAAAGTCATGTACTAATTTCTGAACAGCCCCAATATGTTTGTATGCATTGTGGGATAAAGAATTCTAGTCCATCTTTTGCTAGGAATTCTTGCAGTAAGAGTCCAACGAAAAGTCATGAATTGATTGGTTAAAAATGAAAAAGTATTTGATTTAAAATAGGGGACAGACCCACATTTAATTCGAGAAAGTTGGCTTCGCATAC
>JAYQWI020000233.1:0-1891 GCA_035871815.2 Candidatus Parabeggiatoa communis | reverse complement strand
GGATCATCTTCTGCTGTTGTAATGGAATAAGAAACGGAAGATTGACCTTGAGGAATAGTGAGATTGGTATTACCCCCTGAAACACTACCAAACGAGAGATAAATCTCTATACCCCCAGCAGGCGCAGTATCTGTCCCTGGCAGTGACACCGTCCCCGAAATGGTAGCGGCTTGCGCTACCCCTATCCACATCAATAAAAACCCCGTTATTATTGAATAAAAAGCGTTTTGAATGGCTTTCATAGTTTTTTCCTTCTTGCGTTGGCCACCCGAATGCTTGAATGCTTGAACAAAGCCTTGTCAATCACTCGCGGTAACGGTATTAATTGGCTAAATGCGTTTTAGCGATGGCGGTTTCGGAACGTCGCACACTTAATCCATCAGTGAGCGGATTTTTGCCTTCTTCTACATAAAGCGCGTAAATGGCATACTCGCCACCGACTCCTGGCACCACTTCAAAATCCAAAATACGATGAATGGCTTCTGAGGCTTCTAAACCGCTTCTAAACGGTTGAGGTGTCGGACTAAAGGGTTCCACCCCTAAAGCGGTTTTGAAAACCCAGTCTCCCCAAGGCAATTGCATCGCCACCCATAAGTCCACTTTTTCACGAGAAGCGGTATTCAAGTGTTCTTGCAAATCAACGACGATCTTCTCACCTATCGCATAAAATGCTTTTAAACCCATAAAGCTCAGTTCAGCGAGTTCACCTTCTTCAATGCCTTCAATGAGGGTGACGGTATCCGTTTCGCTGGTTTTTAAACCATCGTTGTCAGTCACAGTCAAGCTCACCAGATAAGTGCCTTCGCTGTCAAAGGTGAAGCTGGTTTTTTGCTCTGTCGCTTCAAACAGGGTTTCCTCACTGGATTCTTCTCGCACCGTCCAAGCATAATCAATAATTCTACCGTCTGGATCAGTGGCCTCACTGGCATCTAAGCTGACCGTTAAAGGCACCGGGCCCGAATTGGGTGTGACACTCAAATTCGCAACAGGCGCTTTGGTTTCAGGCGCTGTGACCCTGATAGTGTCTGCCGTTAAAGCCGTTTGCCCATCGCTATCCGTCACAACCAGCGTCACACTATATTGACCTTCCTCTGGGAAGATCAGCGTGGCAGTATGGCCAAAGGCCTTTTGTCCATCTGAGGTAAACCATTGATAATTGACAATATTACGGCCTTCGATAGCGGTTGAAGTGGTGCCATCCAAGATCACGGTTAATGGGGCAGGGCCGGTATTGGGAATAGTGGCAATAGCCGCAGTCGGCTGGGTTGACGCACTATCGGTATCACCACAAATAGCCACATTTTGGGTATGCGCGGATTGACTCCCTTGTTCATCAGTCACGGTGAGGGTAATGGCATAGTTACCGGGTTGCTTAAAAGTCACACTGGCATGAGGCCCAGAGGCCGTTTGCCCCGTTGAAACAAACCACTGATAACTGACAATACGCCCATCAGCATCGTGTGAATCGCCCGCATTTAAATTAAGCGTGAGCGGCGCTTCTCCAATGCAAGGCAATACTGAGAAAGTCGCCAAACTGGCTTGCATCCAAATACAAAGTATCATGACATTGAGTATCTTAAAGCGTGTTTTCATAGGGCTGCCTTTTTAATTAAAGAGGAGTGGTGTGCTTGTGATCTTGTCGCGTAGTCAAATGAGTCACGATAGACCCGCGTATTTATACTACATCAGAAGATAAAGGTCTATATATTTTTTGAGCTGGGCATGTTGAGCCTTTGAATTAATTCATATCTGTTTTAAAAATAAAGCTGTTATGTTGATATTGTGTGGCCTCTATGGCGTACAAGGCTTCAATTTTGTCAGGGTCATATTTGTTAACTGATAACAACTTGCCATAGACCTGCGTATTTATATTACATGATAAGATAAAAGT
>JAYQWI020000232.1:0-11452 GCA_035871815.2 Candidatus Parabeggiatoa communis | reverse complement strand
TCGTTTATAGTCTTTGTCTCAGATTGACAGACGAAATGAGTACTTTGAATTAGGAAATAAACGAATATTCATTGGAACGAAACGAGAAGGCGAGCAGTATAAAATCAAACACTGTGTCACTACATCTGTTTTTGGCCATCCCATTTGAAAATGGATAGGAATCAATCAATTAATTAATTAATGATAACTTGACTTACAAATTCATTAATTGATATCATTCACATCTATTAAAATTGATTAATAAAGTGAATTTATTAATGTTAATGATTTATTTTTGATTGACTCGCAGACTAAGCTGCAAAACTATTTTTTTACGGCTTGCCTTTGAGTTGAGTTCCAATTGATGATAGTTCTTCATGCCTTGAGAACGTTGCTGGATTCAATGATTTTTCCTCATAGCAGCAAGGGGTATTCGTTTATTTAGCGTAGCACACCGAAGGTTCCTAATTACTTGTACTATAATAGCGAGGTTTTTAACTATGTTTCGTTATCTTTTGCATTACACCCTTATTTTTTTTATGGTCTTAATCCCTATTCAAGCAATAGCTGCTCCTTCATCTGAGATTGCTCAACTGTTGAGTCAGTGTGGAAAACATCTTAAAGCCAACCGTTTGACTAGCGGCAAAGGGGGCACAGCTTTTGATTGTTATCAAGAAGTCTTAGAAAAAGACGCGGATAATGCCGAAGCGTTGGCGGGTTTAAAAGACATCGAAGCGCGTTATGCTGGATGGGCACAAAAGGCCTTCGATAGGGGGCAAAAAAACAAAGTCAAACGGTATTTGGAGAGTTTACGCAAGGTTAATCCAAAATCGGCCAAATTGGCAGAGTTAGAAGCGCAATTATCCCCCACTCCTAGTACGTCAAGCGCGACACCTTCACAAACGCCCCCCCCATCCGACAGCAATGCGGATTCGCAAGCATCGTCTAGTGATGAAGCCAATTCTCAAGTATCGTCCAGTGATGCGGCTTCTCAAGCCGCTTCTAGTGAACCGCCTCCCCCAAAGAAGGCGCAAATAACTGATGTTGGGCAAATTTACGAATTAATCAATACCACGGATTGTTTAATCTGGCCTAGTTTAGACATGAAGGAAAAGGGGGGTAAAGACGGTTGGGAGTCATTTTATCCTAAAAAGGGTGAGATTGGCATTGTGCTAGAGGAAATGAAACATTGTCATTTTGATAACAACGTGTTGATTTTAGAAATGGATCAGTACTATGTACCCATTTCCAGTGTCGGGGTTCAAATAATGTCTGAAGACTCTGCGACTGAATAGTGCTTGAGCGCATTGCTATTTTCCCGCTACAACAATAATAACGACAAGGATTACTTATAATAAAGGATTAGATTTACTGATTCTAACGGATGAAAGTTGATAGCTTATCAACAGGCCATCACAGAAAATAGGTGTTTAAACTATTCCACGCAAAAGTTTTTGCAAAAACTTTTGCATGGAATTGAATTTCCGTTCAAATTTGAATGGAACGTAGCCCTAGACAAACTTTTGTACGGAAACTGACAATGTTTGTGGGACTACCGGAAATTCTGTTAGACGTGCCAGCGTCATAAATTCTAGCGGACATGGGTAGGTGTGTCCAAAACAACATTTCCACTTAAGGTGACTGGAAATCATAAACCCTCATTTTTTGATCACTTAGGAAACTTGATTAATATGTCCTTATTTAAATTTTTGGTGTATTGTCTTTTTATATATAGCCTAGTTGGCTTACCTGTCAATGCGGAAGCGGTGGCAAATCCTGAAAGCACTGACGCTGATACTGTGACACAACAATGGATTGAAGATCGGCAAGAGCTGATAACGACAGCGCCGCTTCCAGAGCTTATCAAAGCTGTGTCAGCGGAGGAGCAAGGGATCCAGAAGAAAATAGCGGATTTGGAAAAAATTGATCCGATCACCAACACAATGTTGGAAGAAGCCGTACAGAAACGGCAAACCGTTAACCAGAAGCTGGAAAAATTGCGTTTGGAACGTCAAGGTGTCCAAGCTAATCTGGATAAACAAACCGCACGTCTAACTGAACGGCAAACCACGTTAGATGAAGAGAAACAAACTGATGCTCAAGATGAGCAGAAAATAGCGGCAATGGAGAAGGAAGTTGCCTTATACAAACAGGCTGTTGAGCTTGAACAACAGTATCTTAAAGTACTCAATACACAGAGTGAATTGACACTCAAGCAAAATCTGTTGGCTATAGAGTGGCATAGTCAATTACAAACTGTGCAAAAAAACCGTCAGCTTCAAAAAAGAGAGCAGACGATAGCCGATGCCCAAGCAACACTGGCTCGCAAACAAGCCGCTTTACAAGCAGAACAAAACGATCTGCCGAATAAAGTTGCGGCGCTGGAAACTGCTGAACTCACCAGGCTTGACAGCTTAAAAAAACAGGTCGAAAAAACGACGTTGGAGAGGCAGTCTTTGGAGGCTGTGAACAAAAATCTTGACTTGGAACGCCAAAGTATTGAAAGCAATTTGGACAACCAACTCAAACAGATCACGGAAGATGAGGATAAACGGGAAGTTCTCCGTAAAACCCCACCTTTTGAAGCGGAAAACATGCCTTTACATGATAAAAGGATTGTTGTGTTTGAAAACAACATTGCTTTGCAAAAAAAGGCATTGGAATTGGAGCAAGAACAGCTCAATCTGGTTAAACAACGCATAGAATACACCCAGAAACGCTTATCCTTCCTGACAGAATGGTATGATAAATTGCTCCCCGTCTATCTGGTTCATCAAAAGCAAGCATTGAAAAAGCAGATACAAGAAGAGCAACGGCGTTATCGGGATCGTGCGGCTACATTACGTCAGAAACTGGAGTTAATAGCCGTTGTGGAGGAAAATGTTGCTGAACGTTATCTTGTGAGTGTCCAAATTCAAGAAGCTAATGAAATGGACCAAAGTGGTCTGCGTCAATTAAAGATTAAGCATTTTGAAGAACAGCTTCAACTATGGCTAAACTTGCTAGAGGAACAACAAAAAATCACGGCTGTTTTTCAAAGTCACCTTGACAATCTCAAAACGGCTATCAACGAACTTAACGCCTTATTACTTGATAGCAAAGGATTACAAGCTTTACTGCAAAGTAAAATTGCCGTTTTGGCAGATCAACAGCAACTGGTTAACGAACGCAAAAACATTTTGAGTGGTCAAGCGTTGGAACAAAATACGCAAGTTCAAAAATTGCTGTCAAAACTCAAAACAACCTTGCAGCAAGAATACGATAAACTCTCCCGGTTGCAAGATGAAGGACACGCGCTGTTGACTGGGCTTGAAAATGTTTACAAAGAAAACGTGAGTCGTGCTCTGTTAAGAGAGCGAAATTTGCCCAGTGGTTTCGCTGAATGGTGGACTGTTGTCAAAGAAATCGCGACAATGCCCCTTTTTATATTACAGCAGTTACATCACACCTGGCGCGGTTTTACGCAAGCCTTTCAACAAACCAATTTATCACGTTGGTTTATCACGGCTCTTATCCTGTTGATTTGGTTCGGTATCGTGATGGCTGTCAGTGCTTGGGCAACCAGAATATTCAACTCTTCCAGTCGAAGTCGTTTGATTGAACACTTGATTGTCTTCTTTCGTCTGTGGCGTGAAAATACTCTGGGTATTGCGGTTACTGGGGTGTTTTTATTAGTTTTATGGTTGATACAACCAAATCACTTAAGCACTGTTGTGACTCTAACTCTGTTCTTGACTTGGTTAGGTAGCAAACTGCTCATTAATTTGTCTCGTTTTTTATTATCGGCTCCTGAGTTTGAATCTCAAAACACCAAGACACTTTATCGGCAACTGCGTTGGACTATTATTGTCTTAGGCATCTTGACTGTCATCACGGTATTCAGCCATGTCAAAGCTGAAGGAGAAGTGGGACTGTCTTTAGCCACACGCGATTTGATTGACACGTTATTCATGGTTTTATTGTCTTTAACCATACCTGCCCTAATGCAAGCGCGTAAGCTCATATTGACGGTGATGCGAAATCGTACTGAAGGTCACTTAATTTTAGTGATTAACCTAGTGACCTCATTATTTATGGGTATGATTCTAACGGTTTCGGTATTAGGTCTGATAGGCTACATCAGCCTTGGCTGGACAGTTGCCAAGTATTTAAGCGTCTTTTTATTGGTCTTGACGGGCTGGATGATTGCGCGTGGTCTCCTAAATGATTTAATCACTTTATGGAAAAAGTTTGTTTCAGAACACAGTGCTTATGAGTCACTGTGGTTGGAAGACATCATTCCTTTAGTGCATAAATTGCTAGGCTTTGCTCTGTTTGTATTGGCAGGCATAACTTTTTTCTGGTTGACGGGTTGGTTATCTGATGTCGCAGTCAGGGACAATATAAGGCAAGTGCTTGAATTTAGCCTCTTTACCTTTGGTGAGGGTAACAAAATCACGCTAAGCGGTCTAATACTGTCAATCTTGATTATCTGGTCCGTATTTTGGTTAGGTGGCTGGTCTCGCGGTGTCACCTATCGTTGGGTTTATATCAAAATCACGGATGTTGGATTACGCAATAGCCTGTCGGTATTTACTCAGTATGGGGTGATAATCGTTGGGCTTTTAATTGCTTTAAAGGCTATTGGGATCGATCCAACTGCGTTAACGGTATTTGCTGGTGCTATCGGTATTGGCGTTGGTTTTGGCTTACAAAATATCGTCAATAATTTTGTCAGTGGCCTATTATTGTTAATAGGCCGTTCATTTCGCATCGGTGATCGAATCAAAATAGGATCCGATGAAGAACTTAGTGTGGTAGGGATTAATTGGCTTGATACTCGGTTTTTGACGACATCTGGTATAGATGTGACGATTCCGAACAGTACAATTTTAGGTTCCAAAGTTCAAAATTATAGCTCTGTCAAGGGCAATATTTGGTTTTGGCCTACAATCTATGTTGATCCGCGCCATTCGCCAAGACTGGTGAATAAAATCCTCACAGAGGCCATGTCGTCTGTTAAGGGTGTCGTTGACGTTTGGCCCCTTTTAGGGGGAGTTAATGAATGGGCTGCAGAGTATTGGGCCTGTTTTTCTATCAAAACCTATCCTGAAAGATGGGAGGTTATGGAAAACGTGTGGATTGAAATTTTAAGTCGTCTACATGAAGCAGGTATCGAGTTGGCTATTCGACGACAAGAAATTTATACGTTTGATGGTAACAAGGAAAGAAAATTCCCTGTTGGCAAAGTGCCGTCTGGATTTACGCCAAAAGAGGGCAAAGTGAGCAGAAATCTTGACTTGTGATCCGTCAATGGACTGATGATTGAGTGTGAACTAGGGTCTATTTAATACCAACCTACGGGGCAATCCTCAAGGGATTGCCCATTTTTTTTTTAGGAGACTTGATAATATGTTCTTATTTAAATTCTTGGTGTATTCTCTTTTTATATATAGCCTAGTTGGCTTACCTGTCAATGCGGAAGAGGTGGCGAATCCTGAAAGCACTGACGCTGAGACTGTGACACAACAATGGATTGAAGAACGGAAACCGCTGATCACGAAGGAAGAAGCGGCCTTAGAAAAGGCTCGCCAGGCTTTGCAAGCGGAGGAACAAGCGTTTCAAGAGAAAAAAGCCAGCTTGGCGGAAAAAACGGATAAGATCACCCAAAAGAGGGTGGAAGAAGCGGCTAATAAGCGGGAAACGGCTAACCAGAAGATCGATGAACTGCGGATAAAACGCCAAAGTGTTCAAGAGAATCTGGATAAACAAAGAACACGTCTCACGGCATTACAAACGACGTTAGAAGAACTCACCCAATTTCCGCGTGAGGTACAAACGGTTGCTCAAAATCAGCGACTCTCATCGGTAGAGAAGGAAATGATTTTGCCCAAACAGGCCGTTGAACTTGAACAACAACATCTTGACATTCTCAAGAAACACAGTGAAGTAGCGATTAAACAAGCCCTTATCGCTATGCAATGGCATAGTCAGTTGCAAACTTTGCCTCAAGAGCAGCGGATTAAAGAACGGGAAGTGGTGATGCTTAAGGCACAAGTCGGCCTTGAACACAATCAAAACGCTTTGCAGACTAAGCAGAAAGAGTTGCCTGATAAAATGGCCACTTTGGAAGCGACGCAACTGCCCGTCAAAAAATTGGCAGAAATGTTTGAAAAAGCCGCCTTAGATAAAGAGGCAACCGATGTTGATGTCCAAAATATGGGTTTAGAAATCCAAAGTGCCGAAACGAATTTGGAAAGGCAAGGCAAAATCCTCACTGAAGATCAGGAAAAGCTGGACACGATCCGTAAGACACCTGCTATAAATTCAGAACAAGAACAATTACAACAACAGCGCGTCTTAGAATTTGAGAAGCAAGTCAAGTTGCAACAAAAGACACTTGAGTTAGATGAACAACAACTTGATATTCTCAAACAGCGTCTGGTACAGGCCGAAAAACGGTTAGAATTGGCGATACAATGGCATGATAATGTGCAAATCGTGCATAAATTGCGTCAAAAGCAAGCGTTAGAAGCCCAAATTCAAAAAGAGCGGCAAGGCCATCTTGCCGATGCTGCCGAGTTACGCTGGGAATTAGAAAAACTGGCCCCTTTAGAAGATAATGCGGCTCAGCGTTATCTGCTTAAGGTCAAAATTCAAGAAGCCAATGAACTGGCAGAGCAGGTTGTGCGTAAATTAAAGGTTCGGCACATCCAAGGGCAACTACAGCAAGGGAAAACAGCCGTTGAGCAAGAAACGACGGAAGTTTTTTCTCAAATCCAGCTTGATAATACCCAGTCCTTGATCCAAGAAACCGTTGTTTTATTACAAGAGGTGATGGTTTTACAAGAATTGTTGCAAAAGAAAGTGGCCGTTTTGAAACGACAACAAGAAGTGGTTAAAAAAGTCGGTAGCCACTTGAAGGGCAAGGCATCGAAATACAACAAAGACGCTCAAAAAGTGTTGTCAAAACTCAACACTAGTTTGCAACAAGAATTAGATCAAATGCCTAGCTTGTTGGCTAATACGGAAGAACTGTTGGGCCTGGCCGAAAAAACTTATCAAGAAGAGCTGCGCCGCGCCCTCTTTAGACCACGGCAATTGCCCGATAACATGGCTGAATGGCAGATTTTAATTGATGAAATCAAGACGATACCCACTCTCTTTGGGAAACTGTTTCTGCTCACAGGACGTGGTTTGGTACAAGCCTTTCAACAAAGCAATGCGCGGAATTGGATTGTTATCAGCCTTGTCATGCTAATTTGGTTATTTTTAACGCAGGCTATGAGAGCTGTGTTTACACGAATAATCAATGCGTTAAGCCGTGACGAAGAACGCAGTCATTTGGTTGATCAGCTGTTGTTGGGATTACAACTGTTGCGGATGAATATCGGGAGTATTGCGGTAGCAGGTGTCATCTTATTAGTGCTCTGGCTGACACAACCTACTCATTTAACCCTTCTGGTTACCCTTATCCTGTTATTTGTGTGGTTAGGGAGTAAACTGCTCATTAATCTATCCCGGTCATTGTTATTCAAACTTGACCCGCCTCGTATCAAAATTCATCGGCAACTGCGTTGGATGATTATTATCATCGGTATCTTGACTGCCATTACTGCACTGGTACATGTGGAGTCTGAAGGGTATGTGTTAAAGTTTTCCTTAATGGTACGTGATCTGATTGATACCTTGTTTATGTTCCTATTGGGCTTACTGGTATTTCCCCTTCTGCGTATCCGTCAAGTCATGTTGACGACTTTGCAAAAGAGTATTGAAGGCTATTGGCTTTTGGTCACGACGCTCATGACGTTATTAGTCCCCTTGAGCATTCTAGCGGTAGCCATACTTGGGGTCATTGGCTATATCAGCTTAGGTTGGGCCGTTGCCAAAAATTTGATGTTACTGGTAGTCGTGTTGACCGCTTGGTTGATTGCGCGGGGCCTGTTAGCGGACGTGATGGCTTTCTTGAAAAAGTTTTCCTCAAAACGTGGCAGTTATGGTTCGTTGTGGAGCGAAGACATTATTCCTTTAATGCATAAATTGCTCGGTTTGACCTTGTTTATAGTCGCCATAATAACCCTATTTTGGCTATCAGGTTGGCTTTCCGATACAGCAGTTAGGGATAACATAAAGCAAGTTCTTGACTTTACCCTAGTGACTTTGGGCGACGGTAGCAATATCAACGTGGGAGGTGTGCTATTGTCAATCTTGATTATCTGGACCGTATTTTGGTTAGGCAGTTGGTCTCGCGGTGTAACCAGTCGCTGGATTTATCTGGGAATCAAGGATGTTGGATTACGCAACAGCCTGTCGGTGTTTACTCAGTACATAGTGATAATCATTGGGCTTGTAATTGCCTTGAAAGCCATTGGGATAGATCCCACTGCCTTGACTGTCTTTGCCGGTGCCGTGGGTATTGGTATTGGATTTGGTTTACAAAATATCGTCAATAATTTTGTCAGTGGTATCTTGATCTTAATAGGCCGTCCCTTTCGAGTCGGCGATTTAATCAAGGTTGGCTCATCTGGTGAGCTGGTTGTGCAGGGGATTAATTGGCTTGATACTCGGCTTTCAAATCCCACAGGTACAGATATGGTGATGCCAAATAGCACCTTATTGGGTTCCCAAATTGAAAATTTTAATTCTACCCAAAAAAATATTTGGTTTTGGCCTTCAATTTACGTTGATCCCCGCTATCCGCCAGAGTACATCAACAAACTTCTCTCCGATGCGATGTCGTCTGTTGAGGTAGTGGTTGACGTTTGGCCCATGTTTGCATGTGTTAATGAATGGGCAGCCGAGTATTGGGTATGCTTCTCTATCAAAAAGTATTCTGAAAGGTGGGAGGCTTTACCAAACGTGTGGAATCAAATTTGGATTCATTTTAACCGTGCTGGTGTTCAATTTGCGGTTCGACGGCATGAAATCTATACGTTTGAGGGCCAACAGGAAAGAGGAATGCCTAGTGGCACTGTTCCGCCAGAATTTTACGAGAAAACGGGTACCGTTCCGCCAGCGAGCTTTTTTCAAGACGAAAAGAAAGCGAGCGAAAAGAAGAGTTCTATAATACTCTTAGATTAGATGTGTCGATTTGAGAATTTGTTCTCAAAAAAGTGGCCTGAGTCGGTTTTGTGGTTTCGGGAATGAGGTACCAATTCCCGATAGCGATAAAGGGCAACCACAAGGGATTGCCCCTACAAACCATTGGATGGGTAGGGGTAATCCGTTGTCCTGCAAAAATCGCGTATAGCGAATAATAAAAAGTGGCAAGAGCCAGTTTTGTGGTTTCTGGAATGAGGTACAAATTTCCGATAGTCATAAAGGGCAACCACAAGGGATTGCCCCTACAAACCATTGGATGGGTAGGGGCAATTCATCGACCCAACCAAAATCGCAGCGCATAAGGATTATGGAATGGTGAGCAACACTCTTTGCCCACCATACAACTGATAACTGAAAAAAAATGACAAATCCTCTACTGAGTATGCAGGGGCTTCCCCCTTTTTCTCAAATTAAAGCAGAACATATCGTACCGGCAATTGAACAGGTTTTAAATGAGAATCGTACCCAAATGGCTCATTTGATTGATACGGCTATCCCTTATACTTGGGATAATTTTATTCAGCCGCTTAATGAGTTAAATGATCGTTTAAATCGAATTTGGTCACCTATTGAGCATTTGCATAATGTGGCGGATTCTGAAGCATTGCGTACTGCTCATAATACTTGTTTACCCATTTTGTCTGATTATCGCAGCGAAATGGGGCAAAATAAGGGCATGTATGCTGGTTATCAGGCCATTGCAGTTTGCTCTGACTATGCCCAGTTAGAAAGGGCACAACAACAAACCATTAAAAATGAGCTGCGTGATTTTCGTTTATCTGGCATTGCTTTACCGATAGAACAACAGGCACGTTATAAAAACATTCAAAAAAAGTTATCCCAACTCAGTACGCAATACCATGAAAATGTACTGGATGCCACTCATGCTTGGAAAAAACACATTACTGATGAAACCTTGTTAGCGGGTTTGCCTGATTCAGTGCGGAATTTTGCAAAACAAAATGCGGAACAAGAACACTTAGCGGGTTGGCTATTCACTTTAGATTTGCCTTGTTATACCCCGATTCTTAATTACGCGGATAACCGCGAATTGCGCTATGAAATGTATCAGGCTTATATGACTCGCGCTTCTGATCAAGGCCCTAATGCCGGACAATGGGATAATCGCCCTATTATAGAAGAGATTTTGGCCTTACGACATGAGTTGGCTATTCTACTGGGTTTTGCCAATTATGCTGAATATTCTTTAAGCACTAAAATGGCTGAAACGCCTCAACAGGTTTTTGATTTTATTACAGATTTAGCTCAACGTGCTAAACCGGTAGCGGAAAAAGAGCTTGATGAATTACACGCTTTTGCTAAACAACATTATGGCGTTGACACTTTGGAAATGTGGGATGTGCCGTATTATTCTGAAAAATTACGTCAGCATGATTATGATCTGTCTGAAGAAACACTACGGCCTTATTTTCCTTTGCCAAAAGTGTTAGCAGGTTTATTTGGCGTAGTGCAACGCTTATATGGTTTATCCATTCAACGACATGAGGGTGTAGACACTTGGCATGAAGATGTGCAATTCTTTGATATTTATGATGAATCGGGCACATTACGCGGACAGTTTTATTTGGATTGTTATGCCAGACGCGGTAAACGCGGCGGCGCATGGATGGATGAGTGTATTATCCGCCACCGCACTACTCAGGGTTTACAAATTCCGGTTGCTTATTTAGCGTGTAATTTTACGCCACCGGTGGGAAATGAACCCGCTTTGCTCACTCATCGAGATGTGACAACTCTTTTTCATGAATTTGGGCATGGTTTACACCATACATTGACTCAAGTGGATTATGCACCTGTTGCGGGCACTAACGGTGTGGCGTGGGATGCGGTGGAGTTGCCTAGTCAGTTTCTTGAAAATTGGTGCTGGGAAAAACAAGCTTTAAACTTATTTGCTGCCCACTATGAAACTGGCGAACCGTTACCGGATGAGTTATTTCAAAAAATGCTTTCAGCGAAAAACTTCCAGGCCGGTTTATTTATGGTGCGCCAATTGGAATTTGCGCTATTTGATTTTCGCTTGCACACAGAATATAGCCCGCATCTCAATATTCAAAGGCTACTGAATAGTGTGCGACAAGAAGTTGCGCTGCTATTTCCCCCAGCTTTCAACCGTTTTCAAAACAGCTTTTTGCATATTTTTTCAGGCGGGTATGCAGCGGGTTATTACAGCTATAAATGGGCTGAAGTGTTATCAGCCGATGCTTTTTCTAAGTTTGAAGAAAACGGGATTTTTGATAAAGTGACGGGGCAAGCCTTTTTGCAGACGATTTTGGAAAAAGGCGGTTCAATAGAAGCAATGGCATTGTTTAAGGCATTTATGGGGCGCGAGCCAAAGATTGATGCCTTGTTGAAGCATAGTGGGATAGCGATA
>JAYQWI020000231.1:0-8415 GCA_035871815.2 Candidatus Parabeggiatoa communis | reverse complement strand
GTGCGTCTCTACGGCCGTGCGTCTCTACGGCCGTGCGTCTCTACGGCCGTGCGTCTCTACGGCCGTGCGTCTCTACGGCCGTGCGTCTCTACGGCCGTGCGTCTCTACGGCCGTGCGTCTCTACGGCCGTGCGTCTCTAATTACAAATAAACATTGTTTCTATTAAAATACCTGAAAATTTTTGGCGAAAGTACTTAACGGATTGATTTTTAAATGGCATGTCATTTAGCTACACCTAAATCACTCACTCGTCAATCCAACGTTTGAGAGTGTTTTCTAATCTGACTAACTGCTGTGCAGTACAAATCTCAATTTCTAAGTCGTGAGCCCGTTGTCTATCCCACGATGACAGAGGGTGATAGCTCACTAACATGACTTTGGTACGAACACCACCCAGCATCCATTTAAGCGTGTCTAGTTTGTACAGCGCATCTGCACCCGGCGTGTCGAAATCTTGCGATCCGATGTCTGCCGACTTCTGTTTTGAAAACCGTTTGGTTTTGCATTCGATGAGATATAAATGGTTGTTGTGTAGAAAAGCAACATCCAGTTCGTTTTTGACCGATTTCCCAGTGGTGTCACGGATGATTTCTATGCTGCGCCCGACATCTTGTATTTTAGGCATATCTCCTCGTAAACCATAGACTAGGCTATAAGTATACTCTTCTAACCAGCCACCGTTGACAAAAAAACGGGCTGATTCATCCTGAAAATGTAAGGCGTTATCCTGAACCGTGAGCAAATATTCAGAGGCAAAACGCTGAATTAACGCATTCAATTCCGGCCAATGGCGTTGCCTTTCGCTCAAAAAAGGTGTTGTTAAATCCTTTTCGGCTTGTTGGGCTAACCAGTTGAGGGCGGCTAATGGTTTAGCCAGGGCTTCAACATGCTTAATCAATTCTTGGGTTAAGCTACGCAAGTTTTTAGGCACACCGCTACGTTCACCAAGGCTACCCACTTCAGCACCATGCGCCTGTAAAAAAGCGGGTAATTTGATCTTGTCAGCGACATTAAAAGAGGGAAGATGACGCTGATTTATCCAACTCACGTAATCGGTTTCAGGATGAACGTAAAAAATAGGTTTGTTAAATTCTTTAAAGATTTCATAAGCCGCAATACTCATAGGCCGGGTACCCCCGCTGGCATTGAGCACAATGTCTTGTGTTTCCCTTTCAATCATGAGTTCCAAAATACGGTCACGAATCTGTTCAACATCTCTGGCATCTTGAATAGGCCAGCGAGAAACCTTGACACCGCTTGGTTTTAAAACCGCTTCTAAGCAACTGGCACTATATTCTTTATCAGGACTGTGTAGCAAAATGACTTCTTGGGGCTTAAAATCAGGGTCTAATGCCGGTGTCACATTAGCGGTTGCCGTGTTGTGAACCAGACAGAGATGGATGGTGGGTTTAAACATCATGCTAGTCTCATGCGAATAAATAAAATAGGGTGAACGGGGAATGAATAAATCAATTGCTAGTGCTGCATAAAGCTGATGGTGTGAGATTTCCAGAAAAAATTGGAGTCATGTTAATCAGCCTTCGAGGCAAAATTGTTCTCAAAAATTTTTGCCTCGAACCGAAGGAAATTTACGCTAAATCATGATCATCAGCGTCATCAACTTTCTATTTTACTCAGCGAAAATCGATTACAATAATAAAGTCAAAAAAGCTTAATGGTTTTAGTAAATATGATTAGATAGTGATGAAAATGAACGCAACCGAAATTTTTTGACGATCTCGTTTCTCGTTTGTATAGATGCCGATAGTGTTGCTTTATAGCTTCTTATTTTATTGACAATTTGACGATCATCTTGATAAAACTCTTCAATCAAAGGAAATGGATCAACACTTTGATTGTAAGGCTTGATTTCAAAATGCAGTTGTGGCTCAATAGCATTGCCTGTTCCCCCCTCAATTCTGCCTATAATTTCACCTCGTTTGACTTGTTGCCCCATTTCCACCATGACGGTTTTTAGATGAACATAAACCGTGTAGAGTTTAGCGTCATGATGCAATTTGACGTAGCGGCCCGCGATGTGATTCTTTCCAATTTTGATCACGGTTCCCTTTGCGGCTGCAACAACATTGATGTTATTGGCATAAATATCATACCCCTTATGTTTTCTTGACGAACCAAGCCAATCATCACGTTTAGCAGCAAAATGTGGTAATCCATCTCTCATCACATCTTGAGGTACAAATCCGATAGAACGATCCAGAAACTCATCTATCAACATACCTTGTAAGGGGATTTGAAAGAGAATATCTTTCAGCATAAACATCATTGTATGCGATTCCCTTTCAGGGTTATGCTGCATAATCAATTGATTATTCTGGCAAAAAGGTAGACAGATACGGTATTGATAAGGGGATGACGTGATTTCATATTGGTAATCTTTGGAGAAAGTCGCCACAATCCAAACCGTCTCGCTATCATGTTGTGCCCAGTGAATTTGTTTTAAATTCGGATGGGAAACGGTTATTTTCTGGCTACGACTCATACACTTATCCAAAGGTAGAATCAGTTTTCGGTTTTCTTTAAGGGGTGATTTCAACTCACAAGCATTGTGATGAATCGTAATCATAGCATTTTCAAAAAAAATATCACCGAGATTACCCGCTTCGCTAAATCTAGGAAACAACACTAAAATAAATAAACAGTAGTTAATTTTCTTCAACATTATCCTGTGCCTCACAATGTTCACTTCGAATCAGGAAAGTGGAATTAACCCACCCTTGTATTTCCTGATATTGAATCTTAACCCACACCTGTGATTTGATATTGCGTAATCCACCTAAGTATTTAATACATTTTGCGGTTCGTGGTATTTCTTTCACCAGTTTATTGAGATGACCCGGAAATTCGCGTACATTTAAAACATCACTTTTTTGGACATTAGTTACATCATAATGCCTGTTGTTATCATCAAAAAGAGTGACTGTTTCAATAGATTGAGGTTCAAAACGTTTTATCTCTTCCACAAGTGCCCGTAATGATCGCAACTGCTCTTCAGTTTGCTTGCGATCTCTGCGTTCTATCTCAAGCTTTTTTTCAGCTATTTGACGTGTCGCTTGCTCTTTTTCTATTTCATTGTTGTGCGTTTGTTTCTCGTACCATAACACACCTACCATAGAACTCAGCAATATCAATGCCAGAATGCTGATAACCATGAAAAATGACCACCAACGCGGTTGATAAAATTCGGCAGAAGGGGCCTTTAGTGAATTCCCGGAAGCGAACATTTTTTCTTGCCATTGATCGACTGTCTGTGGTCTGTCTTCTTCGCTCAGTTGTAATGCCCAATCGACTGCTTCTAATAAATTTTTTTTGTATTTACCTTCTCCGATTTTGACCGCGGGCAGCATGGGATCTTTCATTACACGACGGGTAGCCGCAGGGGGAGGTTCACCACTGATTGCACAGTACATTACCGCCCCTAGTGCATAAAGATCAGTCCAGGGGCCTTGATCACTAATCTCGTTGTCATATTGTTCTAATGGTGCGTAACCAGGCGTTACTATACTGGTAACGCTACGACTTTTTTGTCCAACCGCATAGCGGGCCGAACCAAAGTCAAGTAAAACCGGATTATTATCGTCGCGAATATAAATATTGTTGGGTTTAATATCACGGTGTAAAAAGCCAGCATTATGTATTTCTTTCAAACCTTCTAATAAGGGAAGTAGTATTTTTAAAAGCTCGTTTTCTGTTAAAACGCGCATTTTTTTTAAGTAGTCCGTCAAGCTTTGGCCGTGTTGATATTCCATAACCATATAGGCGGTACCATTCTCTTCAAAGAAGCGTAAGACTCTGACAATATTAGGATGATTAAATTTGGCCAGCACTCGTGCTTCTTCAATAAAGCAGTTTAAACCCCATTTAAATGATTCGTCGTAAGAAGCTGATCGAACATAAACAGTGCTTCTTCCTTCACGTACAGCAAAATCAATTGGTAGATATTCTTTGATAGCCACCGATTGACACAAATGAGTATCAGTTGCTAAATAGGTGACGCCAAAGCCACCTGGCCTACCAAGCACGGATTCAATTTTATATTCTTGTAGCGAAAATCCTGACGGGAGTGCGTTACGGTGTTGTTGCTCTTCCAAGGTTAGTGCCTAATTTTATGAGTTAAGGAATATCAAAAAAATAAATTATCCCGCAGGGCTACTCTATGCACACAAATCTTATGTCACAAACTGTCGGCTCACGCAGAGCCGCAGAGCCGCAGAGAATGAGAGAAATTAAACAAACCGGCTTGAATTAGCCTTTTGGGATTTATTTTTTTGGAACTTCCTAAGGATTTTAAACGTTAATTAATAAAATGCTGTCGCTGAGCTAATTCACTAATCCCGTAGTCTCTCTAAACTAATCCCGATAGTTTAAAATAAAAGGCTTAGACATAACGCAGCGCAGCTTTACGAAGCTGCCCGTGAAGCATTTCTACTCAAAATAAAATGATAACCTATTGATTTTTAATAGCGGTATGGTTGGGACTACCAAGCATTTTAAGGAGTCCATTTGCTTCATTAATTCGTGGCATTATTGTACATACTTAAAAAGCGGTTATCAATGCCATTATGATTGTTCTCTTACCGCTATATCAGTTTGTCAAAAATGGCACAAGGTTTAGTACAACACATTACGGGCCGATAAACGAATTAATACTAAGAGCAATCGTGACATTAGCCGTTTGATTTCAAACTCTCAAAATCCCCAATTGATTTGATTAAGGATGATGAAAAGTGCGAGTCAATATTCGTTTATCCCCGTAATTCGTTGTACTTAATAACCGATTTGAAGCTTGCGAACCCTCGATTTTCGTTCCAAATTTGCGATGGCTTGATTGAAGTTTACTCGGCCGTTGTACTCAACCGAAATTGATAATGGGGAATGCGCCCAATCATAGGTGCCTCTTGCAAAACTCTTAAGCAGAAACTATAAAACAATGACTTACGAGTACATGAGTCTGTAAGTTATTGATTTATTGTTGCTCGTCCGAGTTTTGCAAATCCCTCATAGTACAATAAATTATTTTTAAATGTAAAATATTGTGATATTAGAAATTTGTTGAGATGAGTTAAGGTTTGAGGCAGTGTAAACAACGCTTGCGAAAAAGGAATGCCGTTTTTAAAAATGAATTAAAAAAAACGATTAAAAACGATTTTTGAGTGAAAAAAAAGGGGGAGTGGGATTTCAAGTAAATGGCACAATAGATAATTAATGACTAATAACCCCTATTTGATGAGATCATTATGATGTCTTAAAATTTTGGAGGGAAGAAATGGGGAATGGAGAGAGAAAATGGCAGGAGAATTAATTAATTTTATTAAGTCAATAATCTATATGATGATTAAAATCATCATAATTTTAAAATTAAAAACAATATCATTGGATTAGGAGTCAGAACGCTATCAACTCTGACTCCTGATAAAAAAGAGGAGATGAAAGAAGAATTTTTATAAATTAAATTAATCACTTTAATAAGCCCCCTTGGCTTTCAAGACAGCGGGTACAGTTTGAAGCAAAAGTACCATGTCATACCCAAAAGACTGGTTATTGATGTATTCTAAATCCATCTCAACCTGTTTTGGAAAAGGAATCTCTGAACGCCCTGACACTTGCCAAATACAGGTGATACCCGGTGTCACTCTTAAACGCTGACGTTGATAAGGGGTATATTGCGCCACTTCGCTTGGAACGGGCGGACGTGGGCCAACTAAAGACATATCACCAATGAACACATTCCAAAGTTGTGGCAGTTCATCAATAGAAAATTTACGAATAAAACGACCAACCTGAGTGATACGTGGGTCATTTTTCATTTTAAATAACACGCCACCTTTCATTTCATTTTCTTTCATCAATGCCGCTTTACGCGCCTCAGCATCAATATACATAGAACGAAACTTCCACATTTTAAATTTTTGCCCATCTTTACCAACACGGCTTTGAAAAAAGAATACAGGCCCTTTTGAATCCAAACTAATCAGCCATACCGTCATCAGCAACAAGGGACTCAACAAAATCAGGGCGGTTGCCGAAACCACTATATCAAAAAGACGTTTGGGAGTCAGATTGCTTGTGAGCATATCTTCACCAATTATCCAAGGACGACTATCTATAACTAAATTTTCCGTTGGCATTGTTCTTCTCCTGATAATAAATCGGTTTTAGGTTAAATTTATAATTAACGCATTTTCTTAGTTTTTAAGGAAAGCAATTATCACGCCATATATTATTAACCTATTAATTTTATGACTGTTTTAAAGTATTAGCCCGCAAAAATAGACAACTCAGTCAACCGTGATTTTCAATTTGCAACGCGATATCAAAAAAAAGTTGCAAAATTTTTTAAGTTCAGGCGTTACAAGCCTTACAAATATTCAATCGTTCACGCAAAACTCTAAAAATTGGAGTGCAAAATTTATTTTGCATAAACGCTTTTTAATTCTTAAATACCCTATCTCCAGTAACGTCTAAACGCCTAAACGTCTTAATAGAAAATGACAACCCTATTCCTATTCACTTTATTATTAATATTATTACTAATTGGGGTGCCTGTTGCGATTGCATTAGGGCTTTCTAGCGTATTAACGATTTTATTTTTCTCAACAGACTCTCTGGCTTCCTTATCTTTGAAACTGTTTCAAAGTATGGAGCATTACACTTTATTGGCTATTCCCTTTTTTATACTTTCTGCCGGGTTTTTATCCACGGGCGGCGTGGCTAAACGGATTATCCGCTTTGCTATCGCTTGTGTCGGTTCCGTGCGCGGGGGAATGGCGATGGCTTCCGTATTGGCTTGTATGCTGTTTGCGGCCGTATCGGGTTCCTCACCAGCGACGGTAGTCGCGATTGGTTCCATCGTGATCGCGGGTATGGTAGCCACCGGTTATACGGAGGCCTTTGCTGTTGGCGTTGTCGGCAGTGCAGGCACTTTAGGCATTTTGATACCGCCTTCTATCGTGATGGTGGTTTACGCCGCGATCACTGAAGTCTCTGTAGGCCGCTTATTTGTGGCTGGGATAGTGCCCGGCCTATTGGCCGGCCTGATGTTGATGATGGGCATTTATGGATTAGCGCGAAAACGCAATTTGCCCAAAATGCAGCCCGCTTCATGGGTAGAACTCTTAGACTCAGGCAAACAAGCGATTTGGGGATTATTATTGATCGTCATTGTGATCGGGGGGATTTATAGCGGGATATTTACCGCGACGGAGGCGGCGGCCGTGGCAGCGGTATATGCCTTTGTGATAGCCGTGTTTTTATATCGCGATCTCAAATTGCCAGAAGTACCGAAAGTCTTAACCGATTCGGGCAAAGTGACGATAATGCTGATGTTCATCATCTCGAATGCGATGTTATTTGGACACGTTTTAACGACAGAACAAATCCCACAACAGATTGCGGCCGAAATGATCAATGCTGGGATGCCACCGTGGCTATTTTTAATTGTTGTGAATGTCTTATTATTAATAGGCGGCAGTTTTATGGAACCGTCAGGGTTATTATTGATCGTCGCGCCGATTTTATTTCCGATAGCGACACAATTAGGGATTGATCCCATTCATCTGGGGATCATTATGGTCGTCAATATGGAAGTCGGGATGATCACACCACCCGTGGGCTTAAATTTGTTTGTCTTGGTTGGGATTACGGAAATGAATTTAGTCAATGTGATTAAGGCCGTCGCACCTTGGTTAGTTATCTTATTGATATTCTTAATGATGATCACGTATATACCGGCGATCAGTTTATTTTTGCCCGATCTGCTGTTCGGCCCGCAAAGGTAGTTTTGTGAGATGACGATAACTTTTTCGATGAGTACAACTTCTTTCCCTAGCACAATGACTTCAGCATTGCACATAGAAGGTGGGGGATTAAACAAATTGATAAAAAACTTGCATTTTAAAAAGGGGCGGATTAAGATCGCGCCGTCTTATTAATTAATAATATATAAGGGCCGAGAAATGTTCGCATGAACAATAGGCTTAAGAGACCCTATTTTTTAATGGTTTTTATTTTACGACTACCGTCAGTTATGTCAAAAAGCCGGGGGGTCGTAGTAAAAAAAAGAGGTTTTTGGGGCAAATTGGCGTTTTTTATTGTAGTGAACAGACGAACATGGGCATAAAATGGTGGGTTGACAGCCGACATAGGCAATTGAAACGAAACGTTTAGGTAATCCAATAGATTTAAAACTGTGGTTGACAGCCGACATAGGCAATTGAAACCTTCTGGCGCACAATCATCCTCGTCCGGCGTATATTCGTTGACAGCCGACATAGGCAATTGAAACTTCTTTTTCATTCCCTTTTAATTCTGGAATATTAATGTTGACAGCCGACATAGGCAATTGAAACTAATATGCTTAGCGCAGTGAGGACAAATTAAACAGGTTGACAGCCG
>JAYQWI020000230.1:0-15724 GCA_035871815.2 Candidatus Parabeggiatoa communis | reverse complement strand
CGGTGGTGCTCTCGTGGGAGCGGGGACTTACTATCTGATGAAGAAGTTCTTGAAAAAAGAGGAAGCGGCCACGGCTTGATGTGATGGAATTGACTGACATGCGGTAGTTGGGGGGGGTATCACTACCCTTCTTTTGATTTTAAATCTCACGTAGCCTGTTGCAAACAGGCGAAAGCAAAACGCCGACAGGCTTATAGCTGCAACAAATACTATCCTTTCAAGGGATAGTCTCTGTTGATTTTTTTCATTCATTACAAGAGGTATAGATATTATGGCAATTGAAACAACTGCAAATACAATGGCAACAACGACACAACACGCTTTAACTACCGCGGCGGGATCTGTTAAAGCTTTTCTTCTAGTCCATCCAGTGGGGGTGGCGGTTGTCGGTGGTGCTCTCGTCGGAGCGGGGACTTACTATCTGATGAAGAAGTTCTTGAAAAAAGAGGAAGCGGCCACGGCTTGATGTGATGGAATTGACTGACATACGGTAGTTGGGGGGTATCACTACCCTTCTTTTGATTTTAAATCTCACGTAGCCTGTTGCAAACAGGCGAAAACAAAACGCCGACAGGCTTATAGCTGCAACAAAGACTATCCCTTCAAGGGATAGTCTCTGTTGATTTTTTTCACTCATTACAAGAGGTTTATATATTATGGCAATTGAAATTGCAAATACAACGGCAGCAATAACACAGCGCGCTTTAGCGACCGCAGGCTCTCTTAATGCTTTTCTTCTGGCCCATCCAGTGGGGGTGGCAGTTGTCGGTGGTGCTCTCGTCGGAGCGGGGACTTACTATCTGATGCAGAAGTTCTTAAAGAAAAAAGAAGAGGAACCTGCTGCCGCTTAGGTCAATTTATAACCGTCTGAATCAGAATTGGCCGAAGTTAAGCATTTTCTAAAACCTTAGGCTGATTCGCTAAGGTTCTTCAATTAGGCCCATTCTGAGTCAGACTATTTAACTCTGAATCGGAATAGGCAGATATTCAATTCTGCCCATTCTGAGTCAGACACAAACACCTTGGAGAAATGAATATGGAAACTGAATCAAGTCACACAGACGAAATCCCAAGCACGCCCATGGAAGAAAACCTTCAAAAAAGGATTGATAGAGCGGATGAAGCCCATGAGATGGTCAAAAAATACACCTTGGGTTCTATGGCAATAGCGGCAGTGCCCTTCCCATTAGTCGATCTGGCAGCAGTAACGGGTCTCCAAGTCAAAATGGTACATAGCATTGCTAATCACTATGAAGTACCCTTTTCTCAGAATATTGTGAAATCACTGATAGCCGCTCTAACCAGTGGTGCGTTAAGTGCCACAACGGCTACATCGATTACGAGTTTGGTTAAAGTGATCCCGTTCATTGGACAAGTTGCCGGCTTTATTGGTGGTGCTGTCATGTTTAGTGCGACTTCTTATGCCATTGGTAAGGTATTTATTGAGCATTTTGAATCCGGTGGTACTTTCCTTGATTTTGATCCTGAAAACATGAAAGCACATTTTCAACAACTGTTTGAAGAAGGACAACAGTTTGCCGCACAAGCCAGAAAATAAACGGCTATTCCCCGCTAACTAGCGGGGACTCAAAAGTGTCTTGTATTTTTATCGATCTGATTGGTAGTTCGCCCACCAAAAATCAACATCTCCATTAGTTTGTACTGCCCCCTTTTAAAACAATCTCACAAATCCATTTTCTGCTTGATCAAAGGCAACAAAGCATTGCCTATACCAGCAATAGCACTGATATTGTAGAATATCATGGCACTGAGAATACCAAAATGTAGAAAAAATATGCCACCCACACAAAGTACACCGGGTACAAGTGTTGTTGCTAAACCGGTTTTTTGATTGGTATCAAAATCTTGAGCCAGTTCAAAGAAATGGTCAAGTTTCGTGATAGTTTGATCCATCAAAATAACCTGAGCGCTGTCAGTAGCCACAGTCGAAGCACCACGCAAGGAAATTGATACATGAGCTTTTTTGAGCGCAATGGAATCGTTGATCCCATCTCCTACAAAACAGACAGACTTACCTTGTTGTTGCAGTTGCTCAATTTTTGCCGCCTTATCTTGTGGCAAGGTATTGGCGAAATAGTGCTCAATACCCAGTGCTTCGGCTAACTGTTTGGTAGGCTGTTCATGATCTCCAGAAATAATATAGATAGATAAGTTGCGTTGCCGTAACTGACGAATAATGTGTTTGGCTTCCGGCCGAATTGTGGGGTGCAATTCAATCATCCCGCCCAGTTGCTGATCAATAGCCACATAAACCGTAGAAAAGCCCTGTTCATGGCTAGACTGTTGTAGCATACTTATTTCAGAAGGTATGACAATGCCTTCCATCTCCATAAAACGGATACTGCCCACTCGAATGAGTTGCTCAGTTATTTTAACCTTGATTCCGTACCCGATTTCATACTGACTGTCATCAATCTCTGGCAAATTTAAAGTACGCTCGCTGGCAGCCTCAAGAATAGCTCTCGCAATCGGATGACTTTGTTTGTATTCAGCAGCAGCCGCATAAGTCAACAAGTCATTTTCCTTAATCCCATTGCACGTATAAATATGACCCAGATGGGGTTGTTCCAATGTCAGTGTGCCGGTTTTGTCAAAAACGACGGTGTCCACCTGATTGAGCAATTCCAAAGACCGTCCATCTTTGATGAGAATGCCATCCTTAGAGGCTAAATTAAGAAAGTTCAACATGCCAATAGGGTTTATAACCTTTATGACTTCGGCAAAATTGGAACTGAAAACCGCTACTGAACTATAACGTCCTAAAGTCAATAAGGCTAAAGTGCCGGCAGCCAACGTTGGCAAAACCGTTTTTTCCGCCACTTTCTCGCCTCGTGTTTGGAGGGATAATTCAAAGTTGGCGGTGTGATTTATGATTTCACCAATTTGAGCGACGATCGTTTCAAAGCCTGTTTTTTCAACTTGAATATAAATTCGACCTGTCAACACAATGGAAGAGGCAAGCACTTTTTCCGCAACGCCTTTTTCGTAAGGTTGGGCTTCACCTGTAAGCGCCTGTTGATCTATTGTCGCCATCCCTTCAGTAATAATGCCATCTGCCGCTATGATTTCTCCCGCATTGACCACAATAATATCACCGACACACAATTCATGGAGTGGCATTTCGATTTCAGTCCCCTCTTTGAGCAACCAAACAGAACGGGGTTGTTCAGCAAACACATTAATCAGCTTTTTTTGGGTAATATTCCTCGTTTTACTCAAAAGCTTTGCGGCTGAGTAATAAACAAAGGTTGCGAAAGCAGTCACGAAGTAATAGCCAGAAACAAGTCCACCAATAATGCCTATGGAATCAATGAGTGCCACTTTTAATTTGCGTTCTTTTGCAATGCCCCTATAAACATCCCTGAAAATGGGTAAACTAACATACAGGCTAACCGGCACACTAAGGAGACTGAGGGGAGAGAAAACCAAGGAACCAGCCGTAGCAAGCCCTAGCCCAACTGACGAAATGAAAAGATAGTAGTTAGTCTCTTGGTCAAATTCACGGATTTCACGATTATCTGTGCTAGAAGATGAGATGTTAGCCATTTGTTGCTGACGCAAATCCGTAGACAACGGTTTAGTTTTTTCAGACTTGACTTTTCCAAGCGTCTTTTTTTTATCAGGGTTTGAGGGAGAAAGTGTCTCTTTCTTCTCGGTCAACTTTTGGTATGCTTTAATGCTAACAGACACCACACCAACACTACCTACAAATACCGCACCAACATGCCCTACAAATAACCATCCAAGTGGTAACATAATTATTCTCTCCTTTTTTAATTTGAATGAGGGCACTGGGGTTGTTGAGTGGGAAATCTTCACACAAGAGCAGCCACAAGGGATTGTCCATAAATACACATTTATTATAGGGTAAATTCAAGGCGCAAGCCCCTATTTGTCGAGGTTCAGATCATTGAAAATCCGAAAGGTTGACTGTTTGTGTATTTTATTTTGCCTCAAAATATTCAATCCCATTCAATGACTCCAGTGCCGCGATTTTGCATTCCAAATTTGTACTTCATTCAATCGGAAAACCCTATAATCCACTGTACTAGACTGAAGTACCAAGGATAAACTCGCTTCGTTACTTCGATTGACGAAATCAACCTGTATTGAAATGTGTTTTTTAGGGCATTGGATTTGAAAACGGATAGCTAGTCACCTATAGTTTGTCAGATACATCAGTTGGCCTTTCCAATAGTGGATATCAAGGCATTGATAACTGATAATCAAAGAATCTGATTTAAAAATAATTGTGCCCGATCAGTTTGTGGATGATTGAAAAACAGTTCTGGTGTATTTTCCTCAATGATTTCCCCCTCATCCATAAAAATGACGCGATTGGCTACGGTTTTTGCAAAGCCCATCTCATGTGTCACACAGAGCATCGTGATACCTTCTTGAGCCAGTTCAATCATCACATCAAGTACTTCTTTAATCATTTCTGGATCAAGGGCTGATGTGGGTTCATCAAAAAGCATGATTTGGGGATTCATACACAGGCTCCTAGCAATCGCAACCCGTTGTTGTTGGCCTCCCGATAATTGGCCCGGGTATTTTCGCGCTTGTTCTGGAATATGCACTCTATCCAAGTATTTCATAGCCATGCTTTCTGCTTCTTTGCGGGGCATTTTGCGAACCCAAATCGGGGCAAGCGCACAATTTTCTAAAACGGTGAGATGCGGGAAAAGATTAAATTGTTGAAATACCATGCCCACTTCTCGCCGTGTTTGTTCAATGTGTTTTAAATCATCATTGAGTTCGGTGTCATCGACGATAATTTGCCCACGTTGATGTTCCTCAAGGCGATTAATGCAGCGTATTAAAGTCGATTTTCCCGAACCTGATGGCCCACAAATAACAATATTTTCACCCTTCTTAACCGTCATATTGATATCTTTTAAGACATGGAACTTATCGTACCATTTGTGTACGCTACGCATTGATATCATTGTTTTGTCAGACATGTTTTTTCCTCAATTCCGAAAAAAGCAAAATAAATTTTGCACTCCAATTGCAAAATAAATTTGGAACGAAAATCGGGCCGTCAAGATTTATCTTGATGGCCCTTGTTTTAGAAATGAACTCCTATTCAATTACGTTTGTGCCCCGTATGTAATTTTTCTTCTAAACGCTGGCTATAACGAGACATGCTGAAACAAAATAGCCAGTAAATCACGGCGACAAAAACATAGCCTTCTACGGCATACCCTAACCAATCCGGATCAGCGAAGGCTGATTGCACGACGGCTAATAAATCAAATAACCCGATGATCAGTACCAATGTAGTGTCTTTGAACAGTGCGATAAAGGTATTGACGATACCTGGAATCACTAATTTTAATGCTTGGGGCAAAATGATTAAAAGGGTGCTTTGCCAATAGCCTAATCCTAATGATTCTGCGGCTTCATACTGCCCTTTTGGAATGGCTTGCAAACCGCCGCGCACGACTTCTGCCATATAAGCCGATTCAAATAACACGATGCCTATCAAGGCCCGTAGCAATTTATCGAAATTAACCCCTTCGGCTAAAAAGAGCGGTAACATCACCGAAGCCATAAATAAAACGGTTATCAGGGGAACACCGCGCCAAAACTCAATAAAAACAATACATAACGATTTGACAATGGGCATATTATCCGCCCGTCGCCCCAATGCTAATAAAATACCAATCGGTAAGGATAGCACAATGCCAATCACTGCCAAAACCAGCGTTAGCATCAATCCACCCCATTGATAGGTTTCGACTACTTCTAGCCCAAACGCGCCGCCATAAAGTAAATAAAAGGCGATGATGGGATAGCCCACTAAGGTGAAAATCCCAATCCAATGCTTTTTGGGAAAATGATCAATCAAAAGTGCAATAACCAACAAGGCCAATAATATAAAAGCCAGATTAACCCGCCAATAGGCTTCGGAAGGATAAAAGCCATAGATGAATTGGCTAAAACGGACATTCACAAATACCCAACACGCACCACCACTGCTACAAGCCTCACGGCTTTCCCCAACCCAATCGGCATTGATTAACCCCCATTGTACGATAGGCGGTATGAGGAGATAAAGCAGATACAGACTGAAAAAAGTCAGTATCGTATTGAAAACTGAGGAAAAAAGGTTTTTTCGTAACCACCCTAACACGCCGACAGAGGCAATAGGAGGTGACAAATTCGGGGACGGTTTATACGCTGTCATCATTTACCTCTCAACTAATATCACTTTACGGTTATACCAATTCATCAATAACGAAATTAATAAACTGATGGTGAGATAAACAGCCATTGTCATTGCAACTACTTCTACGGCTTGCCCAGTTTGATTGAGCGTTGTGCCTGCAAACACGGCCACTAAGTCGGGATAACCGATAGCCGTCGCCAATGACGAATTTTTAGTCAGATTGAGATATTGGCTAGTGAGCGGGGGAATAATAACGCGCATGGCTTGTGGAATAATCACCAAACGCAAGGTTTTATTTTTACGCAAGCCTAAGGCATAAGCGGCTTCTGTTTGTCCATAATTGACGGATTGAATACCAGAACGCACGATTTCGGCTATAAAAGCCGCCGTATAAATCGACAACGCAATCAAGAGGGCCGTCAATTCTGGAATCACCGCAATACCGCCCCGAAAATTAAACCCTTTCAATGCAGGGAAATCCCAAGATAACGGTGAACCGATGGCTAAAAAGGTTAAGAAAGGCAAACCAAATAGCAAAGCTAAGGCAACAGAAAAAACGGGAAACGTTTGACCGGTTTTATCCAGACGGTATTTTGCCCACCTTTTCAAAATCAGGCTCAAGCCGAGAGCAACCCCTAAAGCGATGCCCACTAACCAAAACTGTTGCCCAAATACCGGCGCGGGTAAATACAAACCCCGCAAATTCAAAAAGACTAAATCGTTCAAGGCCCAACTTTGACGCGGGTGCGGCAAAGCGCGTAATACTGCAAAATACCAGAAAAAAATTTGCAGCAATAAGGGAATATTGCGAAAAATTTCAATATAAGCCGCAGCCAGTTTAGCGATCAGCCAGTTTTGGGAAAGCCGCGCAATGCCAATAGTAAAACCAAGCATCGTCGCAAACAAAATCCCCAATGCTGAAACCAAAAGCGTATTCAGCAAGCCAACCATAAAAGTATGCCCATAAGTGGACGTTTCATTATATTCAATCAAGGTTTGAATAATACCAAAGCCCGCTTCATTGAATAAAAAATCAAAACCCGTACTAATCCCACGTTGTTCGAGATTATGTAGTGTATTACCAATGATATAAACAAAAAAGGCAATCACCCCTGCCAACACAATCACTTGAAATAGGATTGCGCGCATACGCGGATCATGCCAAAAAGGCGGCTTTGTCGGTGTCAGTTTTTCTTGTACGTGAGTTGTCATTTGTTTCTTCAAAAAATTTTGAACAAGAGCGAATGGATTAATAAGTATGTACACATAAGTATTTTAACATTTTTGGCGGTGCATAAAGGTGATGAGAGTTTAAGATAGAAGGCTGATTTGACTGATTGTCATGATTCACACTGATTAAAAAAGGATACTTAATAAAAAAATCAGCGTTAATCATGATAATCAGCCTCATCAGCGTTCTATTCGATATTTCAAAATAGGTTAAGCTCGTAGGGGCGAACCTTTGTTATCGCCCTCCCCAAAATTCGTTCCAGAAAAATAATACCCTAAAGCGACTCCAAAACGTCTAGGATCACCTGCCCCATAATAAACCCCATCATCAATCAAAATACTAGAGGCGGTTCCCATTGCACGTTTTGCCTTCACTGCGCTGAATAAATACCTCATAGATTTTATCCTGTTGTGAAATTATCCTGTTGTGAAATGTAGGGTGGGTAAGTTCGTTTTGACTCCGTCGAAACGAACTTGCCCACCATCTTTGCTTACCCACCCTAGCATTATTTCAAATCCTGAATTTCATTCAGGAGAATACGATGCAGAATTTCTGCACTCAACTTGATATGCGCGATTGGCATACCTTCATTATCACCATGTAAATTAATGGGAGGCCCTTTTTCAACGTGGAAGCGAGGCCCGGCAGCAATTAACTGAGTATTGCCTTTAGCATCAGTACCCCCACCAATGACAATCAGTGGGCAATCCTTCCCGGTGACTTCGCGAAAGGCCTTATTGATGCCTTGAAATTCGGCACTGTTTGGATTGCGTATGTCTGGTGGATACTTGGTTTTGGTGTTAAATGCGATACGTGTTCCCGGATAGGCTTGATCAAAACGTTTAATCAGTTGATCAAACACATAGGGAAAACGACTCACTTTACCTGGCAAGGAACCACTGGTTTGGCCATCCCAGCCATGAGGATAATGGCCCATGGCATAACGAATATCAACACCAAGGCGTACTTCACCTTTCCTTGTATCTGTGGCAAATTGAGTGAGGGCGTAAGTCGTTCCCACTTTAAATACATCATCATAAGCTCTCAGCAAATCAGGCTGTTTTTCACCCAATACCTGTGTTCCCCATCCCCAAGCAATAAACTGTGTCATTCTGCCAATTCTGTTGTTAGCCAATTGGTTGCTATTAATCAAGTAGGCCATAAAATTAGATAATGAAACCAATGGGTTAGCCCCTTTTCGCCGATTTTCATGGGGAACTGAACCATGTTGGGCCCCTTTGACTTTCGTGATGAGTGAAACGGTACGACTGCCCTTTGAATATAAAACCGCCAATTCAGCCGGATGATAATCGGGATCATCAAATCCATACTCGTCATAAAGTGATTTGACTTGATGAGCAAATTGCGCCGCGACTTCGCTGGAAAGGCCTTTAATGATAGCAGTAGCGGTATTGGGTATTTGGTTCACAGGGCCTTTTGAAGTATTGAGATGTTCAATCCACAATGCGCCTTGAGCATTGCCTGTTTGAAGTGGTAAGCGAAATACCGGACGTTCAATACCCTTTTCGGCCCGAATAGTCCAAACCGCATCAAAAACAATACCGAAATCCGGTTGCAGGGCTTCCTCAATCGCCTTCAAATAGCGGCGCGTTGCCATACTGGTTTCTTCTGAGGTATCGAAAATCAGTTCAAAGGTGAAGCCTTCGAGGGCTTTTGGCTTGTCATCATACTGTTTTGCCAATGCTCTCATCACAATCAGTGTGGCAATCGCAGGCCCTTTATCATCAATTGTGCCACGTCCGAGCAAAAAATCCATTTCTTCCACGACATAGACACGCTTTTCGACACGCGGTTCAAACGGCCGATCACTTCCACCGGGCGGAACAACGTCGATATGGGTAATCAAAGAGACTTTTCGGGGGCCGTCTCCCAAACGATAACCAAATAACCAATGATCAGAGGTTTCTGAATGCCACTCAAAAGGACGGAATTTGAGCGACTTTTGAGTTTGATTGAAGCTATCGACTCTTGCTTGCAAAAAGTCTTTCACTTGATTGAGATTGCCTTGCAAATTTTCCACCCCTTTGTAGGTGGGTATTCGGACAATGGCACGGGTTTCTGGGAGCAAAAGCGTCTCCAAATAACACCCCAGCCGTTTTTCAGCATCAGAGCAAACCACCTCAAAAACCTTTCCATCGTTCTGCAATGTCGGGTTATCAGGTGTAGCCAGTGCTGAAGCCGTTGTCAAAGCTAGGGTACTCAATATTGCGGCTATTGAAATGGATAATCGCCTATTTTGGCATTTCATGAGATGACTTTCTCCTTTATGTCGTTGAATTGAAAATAATTCATAAGATAGTGTCATGTTCAACAGGATGTTAACTTTGGAGGGTTTGAACAATTCTAAAAACATGATAGAACGCTGATTGTACTGATTATCATGAGCTGCGCTGATTTTTAATCAGTGTTAATCATGACAATCAGTCTTATCAGCGTTCTATCTGAAACAGAGTCATTTTAGCGAATTGGAGGCGCGTACATCATGCCCGCTTTGTTGGCTTTATAACTCTCTATTCTTAAAGTATTGAAAGGCCTTCCAGACAACTTTCTGTTGTTTAATGCCTAATCGTTTGACAAAAAATAATTCAAACTTTTTAAACATGAACCAACCTAATTGAGAATAACTGTTTTCGGGGGCTTGGACAGAGAGTAGCTCAAGAAATAATAACTTAAAAGAATAATGCAAGCTTTTTTGATCAACGATACCTTCTATAAAATAATCTGCTAATCGTTTGATTTTATTTAGAAAACTATCAACAATACTTTGACGTGCGAACACTAAATCGGATCGGTTTAAATTGCAAATTTATGCCGTTTTTTGACCTTTTTCACTGAGGGCTTTAATTTCACCATTTGGCAAAAAGACAAAATGCGCTTCAGGTGTATCAATTTCAGGATTCAGTAATAAAGGTTTTTCACCTAACAAACTGGGTGAATCGGCTCGACAGGCATATTTATCCAATTCGCCATGACTATCCAACGGTGGTTTTAAAACTCGAATACCTGTCATTTCAAGCGGAAAAGCATTCGATTTGGCTCGATTACACTTTTCACAAGCAGGAAAGAGATTACTCCATTCATATCCCAACCAATAATAACCCGTGTGCGTCTGTTCTTCTTTTATTTTGTTTTTGGGACGATAATGATCAACTCTCAAAACACCACCTATGACTTGAGTTTCACAATAAGCACATTTTCCAAAGTATAATTTTTCCAAATCCTTGCGAACTTTATCTTTGTGCCCGTAGTAATGTTGGCTGAAAGAGTGCTGATTTTTGTCCTGTAAAGCCTGTTGGATTTTTTTCTGACACCCCTTACTTTGTAAAATATCGGGAGGCGTGTCAAAATCTTTTTTAACACTTCTCATTTTGCTTGGGTTTCAAATAAATCATCAGGAAAATCTCTATCACTGGCTTCAAAAGCCGCAAGCCGTGCTTCGATTTCATTATTCAATTCGATTTCATCATAACTGTCTTCTGTTCGCATGTCTGAAATCTTCTCATTATGTTCTGGCTTGATGTCATCAAAGTCCAAATCAAAAAGAGGTGACGTTAATAGAGAATTGGGGAGCAAATTTTTAATCTCTATATTGATTCTTTCCAGTTGAATACCTGCCGCTTGATTCCGCTTCACTTTTACAAAAACCGATTTTTTAGGTGCGCCTAAAAAGGGAATGATACTGTGTGTTGAGACAATAAATTGTATTTGAGGAAAAATCTCAGATAACCAAATCGGCAACTTTCGTTGCCATTTTGGATGAAAATGTAAATCTAATTCGTCAATCAAAACAATACCATTTAAGTCTTTTGGTTCAATTACTTGCGGTTGTTCTTCATAAAAGCGGATCAACATATCACCAATCATGGCAATAAGACTTCGATATCCAGAGGCTAATTTTTCAAAAGGAATGGGATCGTAAACGTTATCACTGTCTTCATGCTCTCTTTCAAGATAAACCACTTCACTATTATTTTTGATTTGTATATCAGCAATAGAGGGCAATAGTTTTAATAAAGTGGCTTTAACAATCTCATATTTAGGATTTTTGGTGAGATACCATAACAACAGTTCATATTCAATATTTAACAAAATCCCATCAACATTAAATAAACCATAAGTTTTGCTCAGTTTTTCGGACTTTTTATTTTGGGCTTGTTGGTTTTGAATTTCCAATCGTGAAGGCCCATAAGCCGCAAAATTTGTAAAATGTTTAACATCGTATGATTGAAAAATGTCATTTTTACCCTGATTTTTCAATTCAATAGCAATAAGACACTTTTCTTCAGTTAAAATTCTCTTTTGATCCTGTTTTCCAAATAAGCCAATGACAATGGCTTGTAAAATAGAGGTTTTTCCAAAACTATTTTCACCTGTCAAAAAAATCCATTGCGTATCTACCGGAATACCTATAATGCGCGTTTTAATAATCCCTTGATAATTGTTTATGTCAATTTGCTTAATGGCACAAGGCAAACTGACTTGCTGAATGGGATCAAAAAAAACATCTTCTGATGCGTTTATCAGTAAGGCGGGACTACTAATAAAAGAAATCGCGTTTGCCTGAAGAGAAGCTCTCACTTCTAGCTCTTCATGGCGAGATATTTCATTCTGTGAATCATTTGAAGACATCGTTGTTCTCAGTTAAGCGAGGGTATAATTTTGTAGGGTGGGTAGAGTGGAGCGAAGCGGAGCGAAACCCACCTAAACCCACCAAATTCCACCAAATCGTAGCGGGGGGTTTAGCTTCGCTGGCCTACGGCTCGCGCAGCGAAGCCCACCCTACGAAATCTTTGGCGATTTGGTGGGTTTCGCTCCGCTACGCGGAGCGAAACCCACCCTACGAAATCTTCATTTATTTCAATTCCTTAAAAAATTTTGGCGATTCACATTCAATCCTTTCAAGGTGATGCGTTTTAATCTATGATTTTTATGATAATGTTTTTTATGTTCACCTGTGAAACGATGAACGCTTATCACCATTTACCGAATCGGTGGCGCGTACATAATCCCACCCTTATTCCACAGCGCATTCAAACCCCGCTCCATTTTCAAAGGCGAATCCTTACCCACATTGCGATCAAACACTTCGCCGTAATTGCCGACTTGTTTGACGATGTTGTAGGCCCAGTCTTTGGACAAGCCAAGCCCTTTGCCCATGTTCCCTCCCACACCAAGAAACCGCTGAACACTGGGGTTGGTATGAGATTTCATCTTATCGACATTTTTCGAGGTGATGCCCATTTCTTCGGCGTTAATCAGGGCAAAAAGACTCCACTTGGCGATATTAAACCAGTCATCATCGCCTTGACGCACAACGGGCCCTAATGGCTCTTTGCTGATAATTTCGGGTAAAATCCTCACCGTATTCGGCCTGGCGAGTTTGAGGCGTACACTATGCAGTAGAGAACTGTCTCCCGTTATGACATCACAGCGTCCGGCTTCAAATGCCTTGATGTTCTGATCAGGCGTATCATAAGCAATGAGTTCGTATGCCATCTTGTGTTCACGGAAGTAATCGGCCATATTGAGTTCTGTTGTGGTTCCCGCATCAGCACAAGCGGTGGCATCATCTAGTTCTTTGGCACTGGTTAGGCCTAATTCCTTTTTAACCATAAAGGCTTGTCCATCATAATAACTGACACCCGCAAAGTTAAAACCAAGTGTGGTATCACGAGTGATTGTCCAAGTGGTGTTTCGAGACAGCATATCAATCTCGCCAGATTGCAGGGCCGTGAAACGTTCTTTCGCTGTCAGTGGCGTATATTTCACTTTATCCGCGTCACCAAAGACGGCAGCCGATACCGCTCGACACACATCGACATCAAGCCCCCGCCAATGGCCTTTCTTATCTGGTGCCGAAAAGCCCGCTAATCCGGTATTCACGCCGCATTGTAAGAAGCCTTTCTGTTTCACAGAATCAAGCGTGGTGCCGGCTTGTGCGATGCCAACTGTGGTGATTAATGCCAATGCGGTGCTTGCCGCTACTAAAGGTTTGTTTTTCATAGGTTTTCCTGATGAATTTAAAAGTGAGTTAAAAAGACAAGGTTGAAATGGTTATATTTAAACAATCAAACGAAAGCAAATTGAGTTAAGGGCAGATACACTGCCCTAAAAAAACGACACGTATTCAATGGTTCTAGGGGGCGAACCGGTGTGTTCGCCCAAGCATTATGCTTCTCCTCCATGAATCACAAAAGAAATTAATACTAAAAAAGTCGCGATTGGAAAAGCGAATAAAACCAACCGGATTGGTATGAAAACAGCATTAAAAATATGATTTCCGGTGTTATCCGCTAGATTCTCCTCCATGAATCACAAAAGAAATTAACACTAAAAAAGTCGCGATTGGAAAAGCGAATAAAACCAACAGGATTGGATTGAAAACAGCATAAAAAAAATGATTTCCGCTGTTATCCGCTAATTTCTTGCTGAATGATGCCGTGACATTTTTTAATGTGCTTACAAACCAAACTATCGGATTGAGTTTGTGAAGCCAAAACAAAATGAAAAAAATGAGATATAAAAATATTGCAACTATAGCGGCTGCTATGGCTATCACAACTGCAATAAAAAAGAAGAAGAAGCCATGTTCCACAACATTTTTAAGTAGATTTGTTGCGATATTTTTATAGCTTGTTTTTGTGTCACCCAACAAACTCAAAAATTTATCGCTGAAGTAAGGAAAAAGGGCCAACAATATTGCAAAAGGAAAACAGATAATCATGTTTATGGGTGTCAAAAAATAAGCGCGTTTTGACTTAGAAAGGGACTCTGCACTATCTTTTAGGCAATCAATAATTATCTTACGCATACTATCTAGCCATGAACCCAAAATAACGCACAATGTGAAAAACAAAAAAATAGGCATCAGGATAACACTCACTAAGAGTGCCCATGGAGCAGTTATTGCTTGAATTAACAAAAATTTTTCACTACTCCATTCCCAAAGATTTTTGCTTGCGTTTTTGAAGCTATCAGTCATATCTTGATAAAACAAAATAAGACCTCCTTAAGAAGGGATAGCCAATAAGATGACTCTCCCTTGTTTTACAACACAAATACGAAGCTATTATTCACAGCTTGGTTTTCTAACCGATTCCGGCAAGAGGTTGCAAATCATCCTTTTTGCTTTACCCGCGATAGAATTATCAGGTAACAAATCCTTTTTATTCGCGACTCTAATGAGAGACGATCTGAGTTCTTTGGATAGCTTTTTGTCATTGCCAACCAAGTGTACCCATGTCACCAGCGTTTTAACCGTCTTGGTTTCCGTCCAATAAATCCATTTTGACTTCGTAGCAAAAGGGACATCTAATATATCGTAAACGTCAAACGTTTTAACCTTAGCCTTGTCAAACAGGGGATTGTTGATCTCAATAAAAAACAGATCATCATTATCTGCCACTTGCTTTATGAGCGCATTTTCAGTGTTCGGATTGAGTACAAAGCAAACAATGTCTCGGCGGCCCGCATTGAGGCGACTCAATTCGGATTCAGTGTCATCATGGAAAAAGGTGAAATGCTCCTTTTTCAACTTAGGATCGAGCGTGATCAAATACTGAAAAGTACGCTCTGTACCGCTATTTTTCTTGCCTATCGAAATTTTAATCTTTCCTTTTTTAGGGTTCTTCGTCAGATCAGCATAATTCGCAACTTTGCCATTTTGACGTACTGCACAAAAAAGTGCTTCTGGAGCAATTTTACCACCTAACAATATCAAACGCTCGCCAGTATTAGCCATATTCAATGCGGCTACATCAAGTTGGGTTAAACCAACAAATCGTTCTCCCGAAAAAATTTTGTCAATGTTCTCTTGACTACCCGCTGAAATAACCGCTTCTGCACTAAAACCTTTTTGATTCAATTCCTCGATGATGGTAGGAGCAATCGTTTTAGTGTACTCACCATCAGAACCACCGGCACCTATTTTGATGCTTTTGTTGCTCTCTGTCTTGAAGTCTGTCGTCACGACCGGCTCTTTAATTTCATTTTGACTCTCATCGTTGATAGCAGGGACAATGGGCTTAGTGTTTGTTTTAATCTCATGGTTGCGGGAAGGGACAATGGGGTTAGTGTTAGTGTACTTATCATTAGAAGCAGCGACACTTATTTTGAGGCTTTGAATTGGGGGCGCAGACATAATCCCACCCTTATTCCACAGCGCATTCAAACCCCGCTCCATTTTCAAAGGCGAATCCTTACCCACATTGCGATCAAACACTTCGCCGTAATTGCCGACTTGTTTGACGATGTTGTAGGCCCAGTCTTTGGACAAG
>JAYQWI020000229.1:0-4055 GCA_035871815.2 Candidatus Parabeggiatoa communis | reverse complement strand
GAAACCCTTGCCGGCTTTGAATACAACAGTTGCTGCTGGGCCGTGCGCCTCATAGCACGACGCTACATGAATCTAGAAAACAGAGAAGATTTAGACCATTCAAATAGTGTCTTCCTAGAATTTCAACTGAAAGGCTTAGGCAGCATTGGACAAAAAACCGACTCCTTCCTAGAACAAAGGATTCCAGGCTATCATGAATAATCGGTTAATGCTATAATTTTCAAGATAATTACGGCAAAAGAAAACAAGAACGCAATAGACGCAAAAGAACGCTGGTTTTTAAGGCATTTTTAGCGGACAGATGCGTCTTTAGCGTCTTTAGACTTCTTGAGTTTTTGGGGCTAAAAAAGGAGAATCAGATGAGTACTAAAACGAAATTAATTCGCTTTGATTGGGCGATGAAAACCTTATTACGGGATAAAGCGAATTTTGATATTTTAGAAGGTTTTTTAAGTGCGGTGCTTCGTCAAGAAGTTTCCGTTCTTGAAATTATCGAAAGTGAATCCAATGTGCCGGAGATGGAGCAGAAACTGAATCGGGTTGATATTCTGATCCAAGATCAACATAAGCGATACGTCATTATAGAAGTCCAAAATTGTCATGTGACCGCTTATTTGGAACGCATTTTGTTTGGGGTTTCTAAAGTGATTGTCGATAATGTGAAATCAGGTGAAGATTATCGCGAGATTAGTAAAGTGATTTCTATCAGTATCCTTTATTTTAATTTGGGACTGGGCGAAGATTATGTTTTTTATGGTAATACGGAATTTCGGGGGTTGCACGATAATAAGCCCTTGATTTTTCGGCGACGGAGAGCCGATAAAACGCTTGAAAAGCTCAAAAGCCAAGAGATTTTTCCTGAATATTACTTGATTAATGTGGAACGGTTTGCCGATGAGATGAAGACAGACTTGGATGAGTGGATTTATTTGTTTAAGCACGCCGCTTTACCGGATCATTGTCAGGCGAAAAATTTGCCATTAGCTGGTGAAAAATTAGACGTGTTAAAAATGAGTTCCGAAGAACGCCAGCATTATGAACAGTATTTGATGGCGCTGGTGAATGAGCAAGATGCGATTGAGACGGCACTTAATAAGGGATTACAACAGGGGCTAGAAAAAGGGCTAGAAAAAGGGCGAAAAGAAATCGCCCAAAAAATGCTTGAAGCTGGCATGGATATAGAAACCATCGCCACTATGACGGATTTGAATCCAAGTGAGATAATGGGATAAACGGTCCGGATTGAGAGGATTGTTTTAAAATGATTCTCGTTAAAACCTGACAGGTTTCAAAAACATGTCAGGTTTGGCCCTTCTTCATCTGATAACTGATAAGAAACTGACATGTTATTTAATTCCTACCTCTTTCTTTTTTTATTTCTACCCATTACGCTGCTTGTCTTTTTCAGTATAGGGAGTCGCGGGCATCATCGGCTAGCGATTGCTTGGTTAATCGGTGCCTCGTTATTTTTTTATGGCTGGTGGAATCCAGCTTACTTGGGTTTGATCTTAGCTTCCATCTTATTTAATTATGCGGTGGGCGTTGCCTTAGCTAATCAACACGCGCAAACCCTCGTCAGTCAGTCAACTCAACTCAACTCAACTCAACTCAACAAAATTTTTGCTCGCTTTTGGCGTGTTTGTCAACCTTTTTCTGCTCGGCTATTTTAAATATGCCAACTTTTTTGTTGACAACTTTAACGGCTTAACCGGTAGCACTTATCATCTACAAACCATCATCCTGCCCCTAGCCATATCCTTTTTTACCTTTCAACAAATCACCTATCTAGTCGATGCTTACAAAGGTGAAACGCGCGAATACAACTTCCTGCATTATTGCCTCTTTGTCACCTTCTTTCCACAACTGATTGCTGGGCCCATTGTTCACCACCGTGAAATGTTACCGCAGTTTGCAAAGGATGTGATTTACAAACTGAATCACGAACATTTAGCCGTAGGCATGACTATCTTCTTCCTAGGCTTATTTAAAAAAGTCGTCTTAGCGGATAGCGTCGCCATCTATGCCACACCCGTTTTTGAAGCCGCCGAACAAGGGCTTAGATTAGGTTTCTTTGAAGCCTGGGGCGGCGCACTCGCTTATACTTTCCAACTCTATTTTGATTTTTCAGGCTATTCTGATATGGCGATTGGCATTGCTAGACTGTTTGGTATTCGCTTACCGCTCAATTTTCACTCACCTTACAAAGCCGTCAACATCATTGAATTTTGGCGACGTTGGCATATCACACTCTCCCGTTTCCTCCGTGATTATTTATATATCCCACTAGGCGGTAATCGCAATGGAACGATTCGGCGTTATATCAACTTAATGATCACTATGCTGCTAGGCGGATTATGGCATGGTGCCGGCTGGACATTTGTCGCCTGGGGAGCCTTGCACGGTGTTTACCTCATGATCAATCATGCTTGGCAGGCACTACGGATTGCATTAGGATCAGATATGACTCATTCCAGTTGGTGGGGACGTGGATTATCGCAGTTGATTACCTTTACAGCAGTTGTCATCGCTTGGGTATTTTTTCGGGCAGAAAGTTTTTCAGGTGCGATTAACGTCTTGCAAGCGATGGCGGGAATGAATGGGATTCCATTGCCCTGGTTCTTGATCGGTAATTTAGGACAGCTAGAACCTTGGTTGCTTGAACATGGTTTTGAGATTGATATGGTATTCCCTAACCGACTATTCCCAAAGAATTTTAACGATGTATATTGGCTGTTTTTTATACTCCTACTGACTTGGTATGCCCCAAACACTCAACAGTTCATGTCGCGTTATCAACCCGCCTTTGACATTTATCGGGGCGAAGCATCGCGATATTCAGGATTACAGTGGCAACCAACACGAGCTTGGGCAGCGAGTACCGCAATGATAGCCGCACTTGCCATACTGAGCTTAACCCGTGTCAGTGAATTTCTGTATTTTCAATTTTAAAGGAGAGGGTAATCATGCAAAAGTCGAAAGACTATCTAAAAAGGTTAGTGATTTTAATACCCGTTTTTGTGATAGATATCATTAGCTTCAATTGGTTTATGAACCCTTATGGGATTTATGACAGTCCCGAAATTGAAGGCGTGAATAAACTCAAACCAGAATTTTACACCCATTTGCGTATGGCAAAAGCGTGGGCGGTTTATAAACAGAAACCGGATGGTATTATTCTGGGGACTTCTCGTAGTGAATATGGCTTAAATCCTAACCATTCAGGCTGGGATTCCCAGCTAGTCTATAATCTTGCCCTTTTTAGTTGCAATCTGTATGAAGCCTTACGGTATTTTCAACATGCTCATGCGATTAAACCTCAAAAACAAGTCATATTGGCTATCGACTTTTTAATGTTTGATATATTTCGACCAAATCTCTTTGATTTTGAAGAATCCCGTTTATTTGTGAATCCCGATGGGCGTGTGAATCCTCAGTTGTCTTCTGAGAAATTATTAACCCTTATTTCCATTGACGCATTTTTGGGAAGCATTAACACATTAAAAAGACAGAAAATTGATCTGAGTGAGATGCATCTACCCAATGGACAACTACATTGGAACGCGCCATCTAAAGGTATCCGTCAAGTTGGTGGGCATCGAAGAAGTTTTCAGTCAAGTGAAAACATCTATATAAATTTCGTTTGGTTTCATCCACTAAGAAACCAATATCGTTTTACCAACCCCAAAACAGGACAATCAACACTTGACTACTTCCGCACCTTCCTCAACATCGCCTATCGTGATAATGTCGATTTACGTATACTCACTTCACCCTCTCACGCTCGTCTCTGGGAAGCACTGTATTTTGTCGGTTTATGGCCCCAATTTGAGCACTGGAAACGAAAAATAGTGCGAATCAATGAAGAAGTCGCCAAACACTATCAAAAACCCCCCTTACCCTTATGGGATTTTACCGGCTACAACAGCTTAACGACAGAAACCGTTCCCCCCTTAGATGATGCCAAGACTGAAATGAAATGGTATTGGGAATCATCCCATTACAAAAACGCACTCGGTGAACTCGTATTAGATCGCGTGTTTGAATATCAACACCCT